>JANMFT010000270.1:0-8342 GCA_031374255.1 Limoniibacter sp.
TTCGGCTCCATCGCAAGCGCGCGTGCAATGCCAACACGCTGTTTCATCCCACCGGAAATTTCAGCGGGGCGCAAATGGGCGGCATGTGACATTTGAACGAGGTCCAAATTGCGCATCACCCAATCATGGCGTTCCGCCTTGGTTTTGGTGCCGGAAAACACTTTGGCAACGGCCAGATTGACGTTTTCGTAAACTGTCAGCCACGGCAGCAGCGAATGGTTTTGAAACACCACGGCCCTTTCCGGCCCCGGCGCGTTGACCTCTTTATCTTCCAGCAAAACGACGCCAGATGTGACTTCGGTCAGACCCGCAATTAGGTTAAGCAGCGTTGATTTTCCGCAGCCGGAATGGCCGATAACGGAAACAAATTCGCCCTTGGCAATTGTCAAATTAATGTCGGTCAAAACCTCGTTGACTTGATTTCCGCGCGTGAAACTTTTGTCGATCCGGTCGAGTTTGAGGTAAGGTTCCAAAGCTGTTTTCATGTGTTTGTCCTCAAGCTGCCGACGTGCCGCGGGTGATGAAACTGCCGATGGCAGCCACCAGTTTGTCAAGCAAAAAACCGGTGACGCCGATGTAAGCCAGCGCCACAATGATGTCGGGCAGACGCGATGAATTCCACGCATCCCAAATGAAAAAGCCAATTCCAACGCCGCCGGTGAGCATTTCGGCGGCAACAATCGCCAGCCATGATAGGCCGATGCCGATACGCAGGCCCGTGAAAATATAGGGTGCGGCAGACGGCACCATGATTTTGAAAAAGAACTCGATTTGATTCAGCCTGATCACCTTTGCGACATTTCGGTAATCCTGCGGGATATTGCGCACGCCAACGGCGGTGTTGATGATCACAGGCCAAATCGCTGTGATGAAAATCACAAAAATGGCGGAAGGATTGGCATCACGGAATGCTGCCAGCGACAACGGCAACCATGCGAGTGGCGGCACTGTGCGGAGCACCTGAAACACGGGGTCGAGGCCTCGCATGGCCCATACCGATTGGCCGATCAATGCGCCAACCAGCACACCAACGATCGCGGCCAGACCAAAACCATACGCGACACGTTGCAACGATGTCAGCACCCGCCAGCCAAGCCCGATATCGCCGGAGCCATAATCAAAGAACGGGTAGACGATTAGATCATAGGCTTCGTTGAAGACCGTTGTCGGCGGCGGCAGAGACGCGCCCGGGTGGCCGCAGGCAATCTGCCAGACGACCAAAAGCAAAAGTGCTACAATCAATGGCGGAACGGTATTGCGTGCAATATTGGCCAGAAACGGTTTGAGCTTTGACGGCCTTGCCGGTTTCACAGCCATGGGCAAAACCACAGCTGAGGGCGCAGGTTTTGGAAAAGCGGTGACTGTTTTGGTTGTGGCTTGAGCAGACATGGGTGTTCTTTCAAAAACCAAACCGGCACGGATAACCCGCGCCGGTGAGAACGGATTTTAAGCGGCAACCTTGATGGCGAGAGAATTGAGGTAAGCCATCGGGTCAGCCGGATCGAAGATCTTGCCGTCAAAGAAGGTTTCGGACCCGCGCGAATCTGAAGCCGGAATATCGGCTGTGGCAACGCCCAAATCAGCTGCTGCCCCACGCCAGATATCTTCGCGGTTGACGGCTGCAACCAGCGCTTTCACATCCGTGTCAGCGGCCAGTTTGCCCCAACGCATATGCTCGGTGAGGAACCATGTATCATGGCTCTTGAACGGGTAGGATACGCCGCCCGCCCAAAATTTCATGCCCAAATCAGTGCCGTTGGCAAGGCGGCCAAGGCCATAGTTAATATCACCTTTAAGACGGCCGATAATGTCAGCCACCGGCACGTTCATCCACGCGCGCTTGCCGATGATTGCGGCCATTTCATCTTTGTTTGTCGCTTCGTCGCACCATTGCTGGGCTTCCATAACGGCCATCAGAATGGCTTTGGCGGCATTAGGGTTTTTCTCAACCCAGTCGGCGCGCATCCCGAGGGCTTTTTCAGGATGGGCTTTCCACAGTTCGCCCGTGGTGCAGGCCGTAAAGCCAATGCCTTGATTGACCAATTGCTCGTTCCACGGTTCACCCACACAGAACACATCCATGGTGCCAACTTTCATATTGGCAACCATTTGCGGCGGCGGCACCACGATGGATTTAACATCCGTGTCCGGGTTAATGCAACCAGACGCCAGCCAATAGCGCAGCCATAAATCGTGGGTGCCACCGGGGAACGTCATGGCAGCAGTGACGTCTTTGCCGGCCGCTTTCTTGGCTTCAAACGCCGCTTTTAAAACCGAAGCATCAAGCCCCGCTTTGGTGTCCGCATATTCCTGCGCAACGGAAATACCTTGGGTGTCGTAGTTCAGCCGCGCTAAAATGGTCATCGGAACCGGCACATTGTTTTGTGTCACTTTGCCGGTATGGATGAGGTAGGGCATCGGCGTCAGCATATGTGCGCCGTCTATGCCATTGGCTTCACCGCCCAGCACGATGTTATCGCGCAACGCGCCCCACGAGGCCTGCTTTAATACTTCAACGCCGGGCATGCCGTGTTTATCAAAATAGCCTTTTTCTTTGGCAATGATCAAAGGCGCCGCATCTGTCAGCGCAATCAAACCCAGCTTAGCGGCAGTGACTTCGGGAGTGGCGGTCGCGGCATAGGCCCCACCGGGAAGCAAAATGCGCGCCGCAGCAAATAAAGCGGCAGATGCAGCTGCGCTTTTCAAGATACCGCGCCGCGACATTGATAAATTCGGAAGACCGTCTTTGATAATTCTTGCCATCGGATGCTCCTGTCAGGCCGGTCTTAAGAGCGGCCTGCGATTTGATCTCAAAACAAAAACGCCGCCTGACAGGACTGTCCGCGCGGGGAGGAGGTCGCGCATTCAGCATGTCAGGCGGCGTTGCCTTATGTCTGCGCCCGTCATTGGACGCATTAGTGCACCTTGGGAGGCTTAACATTGAAAAGCACAGTCCGTGCCAATTTTGAGCCTTTGAAAAACTAATCGATTTAGGCGTTCAGATGCCACGCAACCATATTGCGCCGCTATAACACCCAAAAATGGCGCACAATTTTTGTGCACTGCACAATGTTAAGGCATTACTGACTTATGGTTGAAGCAATCCTGCTGCCAGCACCAGACTTTGCGCAACATCAGCAATAGTCCGGTTCTGGTTCATGGCAGTCGAGCGCAGAAGGGCATAGGCCGCCGCTTCATCAATCTTGCGCGACGCCATGATGAGGGTCTTGGCCCGGTCAATGATTTTGCGGTTTTCAAGTTCACTTTTGGCTTCGGCCAATTCACGGGCCATTCGTGTTGAGACATTAAACCGGCGGATTGCCATATCAAGAATAGGTTTTATGCGATCCTTAGCCAAACCATTGACGACAAAGGCTGAAATGCCTGCCTCAATGGCGGCTTCCATCATGGCATTGTCGGATCGGTCAACAAACATTGCGATTGGAAGGTTCACCGCACGTGATATTTGAAGCAGATTTTCCAACTTATCCCGGTTCGGGTTTTGTAAACTTGCAATAATTGCATCCGGCATAATTTCTGAAATACGTCGCGCGATGCCATCTATGTCATGAATGATTGTAACTTTCATGGGTTCAGAAGCCCGCAAGCCAGCTTCAATCATAGCTGCGCTTGAGTGTTCTTCATCAAAGACCAATACAGAATATGGATTTGTTTTTATAATTGTCTGTGAGCCAAAAGCGGAACGTTGCAGCTATAAATCAGCAAGGCTCATGCCAAGAATATAGCACGATCACGTTTGGTCGTAGTGTGAAGATCCATTCACCGCCAGGTACATCGAATAGAGTGAAGTCGTTCCGCAAATGAATAGCCGGTTCAGCGCAGGCCCGCCAAAGCAGAGGTTGGAAACAAGTTCTGGGATCAGAATTTTGCCAATCAATGTGCCGTCAGGATCATAGCAATGCACACCGTCTGCAGCGCTTGCCCATAAACGCCCGTCTGCATCAACGCGGAAACCATCAAACAGACCGGCAGTGCACGTCGCAAAGATTTCGGATTTGCCAAGCGACTTGCCGTCTTTGTTGACTGCCAATTTGCGGATGTGTTTCGGGCCATCTACGGTGTGGGTCACACCTGTATCGGCAATATAAAGAAACTGTTCGTTCACGCTGAAAGCGAGGCCATTGGGCTTATCAAAATCATCAGCAACGATTGTGGTTTCACGGGTTTCAGGGTCAATTCGGTAAACATGGCAAGCACCCATTTCGCTTGGGCTCCGTTTGCCTTCATAATCAAACAGAATGCCATAGGACGGGTCGGTGAACCAAATAGAGCCATCTGATTTAACAACCAGATCATTGGGTGAATTGAGGAGCTTGCTTTTATAGTTATCACTCAAAACCGTGATTGAACCATCATGCTCGGTGCGGGTCACACGACGGGCCAGATGCTCGCAAGTCACAAGCCGGCCTTGGCGATCTAACGTGTTGCCGTTGGAATTATTCGACGGTTGGCGGAACACCGACACATGCCCGCTGCAATCATCAAAGCGCAGCATGCGGTTGTTGGGGATGTCTGACCAGATGAGATAGCGACCTGCGGCAAACCACGCCGGGCCTTCCGCCCAGCGCGAACCGGTCCACAATCGCTCAACGCGCGCATGCCCGATGAGACAGGCATTAAAACGCGGATCCAACGTCTCAAATCCAGTTCCTTCAAGCTCTCCGTAAAACATGATTGCAACCTTGAATGCCTGCCCCTCTTTACGGGATGCTATCCTATTTGTTAGCGATAACAAGCAAGCAAAAATTGGAAGACCTTCTTGGCGCGGGGCAGCACAAAAAACCAGCAAAATGGCGCAGCGCCTACCATGCAGGATGTTGCAACTCTTGCCGGTGTTTCAACGATGACGGTCTCGCGTGCGCTGCGCGATGGCGCGTCAATTGCCGCTGAAACCCGCGCACGGATCAAGGCGGCGATTGATGAACTTGGGTATGTGCTTGATCAATCGGCCGGCAGTCTGTCTTCAAAACGAACGGCGTTTGTGGCGGCGCTGATCCCTTCAATCAACAATTCAAATTTTGCCGATACCGCCCGCGGCCTCACCGATGCGCTGGTTGGCTCAGGCTTGCAGCTGCTGCTCGGCTACACCGATTATTCAGTTGAGAAAGAAGAACAGCTGATTGAATCCATGTTACGCCGCCGCCCTGAAGCGATTGTCGTTACCGGCGGCGGGCATACGTTACGCGCGCGCAAGCTGCTTGAGAACGCAGGCATTCCAGTGGTTGAAACGTGGGATTTACCCAAAAAGCCGATCCAGCATGTGGTGGGTTTTTCCAATGCGGACGCTTCTTCAGCTTTGGTTAAACATCTTTTTGCACAAGGCTATCGCAAAATAGCATTCATTGGCGGCACGACCAATCGTGATACACGCGGGGCTGACAGGCGCGCCGGTTATGAAGCTGCTATGGCCGAATTAGGCTTATCGAATAGCCATGTGATTTCGTTTGGCACGCCGCCCATCACCATGAAACAGGGCGGCGAAGCTATTATCCAATTGATGGAACAATGGCCCGACGTTGAGGCTGCCATTTGCGTGTCAGATCTCTCAGCCTTTGGCGCTTTGATGGAATGTCAAAGACGCGGCTGGCAAGTGCCGGGCAGGGTGGCAATTGCCGGTTTTGGAGATTTTGAAATTTCCGGCACCTGCTATCCCGCCATCACCACGGTCGGCGTCAATTGCTTTGATATTGGCTTCCAGACGGGCTCGCTATTGCTCCGCGCGATTGAAGGCGAGCGAATAAATAAGCCGGTTGCCCGCGAAAACACCGTTATCACTTATCAAGTCATACCGCGTGAAAGCACGTGAACTTTCTGCTCGACAAAGCAATAGTCTTGTTTATGTTATCGATAACATTTAAAACCCTCCGACGCCTGATTTTGAGACACACATGAAATCCCTTGTCATCCATGCTGCCAAAGATCTGCGCATTGAAGATAGAAATGTTGAAGAACCAAGTGCAGGGCAGGTACAAATCCAACTCGCCAGCGGTGGCATTTGCGGCTCTGATTTGCATTATTATAACCATGGCGGCTTTGGCACGATAAGGCTGAAACAGCCGATGATTTTGGGCCATGAGGTAGCAGGCCATATTACTAAACTCGGTAATGGTGTGTCAGGGTTGGCTGTCGGGCAATTAGTGGCGGTGTCGCCGTCACGGCCATGCGGTAATTGCGAATATTGTCAGGAAGGCCTGCATAACCATTGCCTCAATATGCGGTTTTACGGCTCGGCGATGCCGTTCCCGCATATTCAAGGCGCGTTCCGGCAAACGCTGGTGGCCGATGCTTTGCAATGTGTGCCCGCTGACGGTCTGTCGAGCGGTGAAGCGGCAATGGCTGAACCTTTGGCCGTGACCCTTCATGCCACACGCCGCGCGGGTGACTTGCTCGGTAAATCCGTTTTGGTCACCGGTTGCGGGCCTATTGGTTTGCTCGCGATTTTGGCGGCGCGAAGGGCTGGCGCCGATAAAATAGTTGCAACAGATTTAAGCGATTTCACGCTGGCCAAAGCCAAACATGCCGGTGCAGACGCAATCATCAACACCAAAACCAACCCCCAAGGCTTGGAGCCTTTTGCCGCCAATAAAGGCACGTTTGATGTGCTTTATGAGTGTTCTGGCGCCGCACCCGCTTTGGTTGCGGCAATCGCCGTTATGCGCCCCCAAGGCAATATCATTCAATTGGGTCTCGGCGGTGATATGAATCTCCCGATGATGGCAATTACCGCCAAAGAACTATCCTTAATGGGCTCGTTCCGGTTTCACACAGAGTTTGCCACTGCCGTTAGCCTGATGCAGAAACGTTTGATTGATGTGAAACCGCTGATCACGCATACATTGCCGCTGAACGATGCTGTTGCGGCTTTTGAATTGGCCAATGACCGCACGTCTGCGATCAAAGTGCAACTGGAGTTTTAGGTCGACATGACTTTAGATTTATTCTCGCTGAAAGGTCGCGTTGCATTGGTGACAGGTTCGAGCCAAGGCATCGGGCTGGCGATTGCTGAAGGGCTGGCCAATGCCGGAGCGCAGGTGGTGATAAACGGGCGTGATATTGCCAAACTTGAAGCTGCTGCACAGCAATTACGGAGCGCAGGCCACAGCGTTGAAACAGCCGCATTTGATGTGACGGATGAAGATGCTGCAACAAAAGCCGTATCAACAATCATCGCCAAACATGGCAAAATAGACATCCTGTTCAACAATGCCGGAATGCAGTTCCGAACCGCGCTGGAGGATTATCCGATTTCAAAGTGGCGTGAGCTGTTTCAGGTCAATGTCGAAAGTGCCTTCATTGTCGGCAAGGCGGTTGCCGCGCATATGATCGCGGCCAAATTCGGCAAAATCATCAATATTTGCTCGGTGCAAAGCGAGCAAGCCCGCCCGACCATTGCGCCTTATACGGCCACCAAGGGCGCGATCAAAATGCTGACCAAAGGCATGTGTGCTGATTGGGCAAAACACGGCATTCAAGTCAATGCGATTGGCCCCGGCTATTTTAAAACGCCGCTCAATCAGGCGCTGGTCGATAACCCTGAATTTTCCGCGTGGCTGGAAAAACGCACGCCCGCGGGCCGTTGGGGCACGGTCGATGAGCTTATTGGCGCGGCGGTGTTTCTGGCATCTGACGCTTCCTCATTTGTAAATGGACACATTCTCTATGTCGATGGCGGCATCACTTCCGTTCTCTGAAGCTGTTGTCGTGATGGGCGTTGCCTCTTGCGGCAAAACCACCATCGGCGAGGCTTTGGCAGAAAAACTAAACGCGCCTTTTATTGAAGGCGACCGTTTGCACGGTGAGGCCAATGTGGCTAAAATGGCGTGCGGAACACCGCTCACCGACGATGACCGCTGGCCTTGGCTCACCCGTGTCGGCGAAGCGCTGCAAGGCCCCGGCGGCATAATCGCCTCGTGCTCGGCGCTGAAAAAATCTTACCGGAAAGCCATCTCGGCAGCTGCAAAACGTGACGTGATGTTTGTGCATTTGCATGGTGATACTGATGTGTTGCGCGAACGCATGGCGGGACGAAAAGGCCATTTCATGCCTCCCACCTTGCTCGACAGCCAGCTTGCCACGCTGGAAATGCCTGATGCCGACGAGAATGCAGTCATGATTGATATCAATCAGAAGCCAGAGGCAATTATTGCAGGGGCCCTCGACTTTATGTTGAAGGCAAAACCATGAGCAAGATCGCAGTTATCGGCGCGGGTTTGATGGGGACCGCGATTGCAACGCGGCTCATAGATTGTGGAAACGATGTCTGCGTGTTTGACCTCGATAATGCTAAGGTTGCGGTGCTCGCCGCCAAAGGTGCGACTGCT
>JANMFT010000281.1:0-19804 GCA_031374255.1 Limoniibacter sp.
CAAGGTCAGGCTGCACGGGATTATTGGGAAAGCGCGCGCACAGCTTGGGTTGACCGGCATTCCGGCGCAACAACCCCCTTTAGCGGTGCTAATTTTACGGGTGATAACGCTAACGAGACTATCATCGGCAATGCGCTGGATAATGTGATTGTCGCGTTGGGCGGAAACGACACGATCACCGGCGGCGCAGGCAATGACAGCATTTATGGCGGTGCTGGTGCTGATGCACTTAATGGCGGAGCAGACTTTGATTTTGCCCGTTATGACTATGCAGCTACAGCGATATACGCCCGCCTTGATGGCATAGCTGGCGCTTATGGCGAAGCGGTTGGTGACACTTTTACCTCAATTGAGGGTCTCATCGGTTCGCGGTTCAACGATATTTTCGTCGGCAATAATGTTAACGGTGACTATCTCTCCGGACTAGATGGGAATGATGCTCTTTACGGGCTTGGCGGCGCGGACAGCCTTGATGGAGGCGCAGGCAATGATAATCTTTATGGCGGCGAAGGAGGCGACGCGCTTAACGGCGGTGCCGGACTTGATCTGGCCCGCTATGACAGTGCAAATTCCATAATTTACGCGCGTTTGGATGGTGTGGCAGGCAGCTACGGCGAAGCTGTCGGTGACACATTTACTTCCATTGAAGGATTGGTTGGCTCCTATTTTGGGGATTACCTCATCGGCAATAATACCAATGGTGATTATTTGTACGGGCTCGGCGGCGATGACGCCCTTTATGGGCTTGGCGGTAACGACAGGCTCGAGGGCGGTGCAGGCAATGACAGACTATACGGTGGAGCCGGCGCTGATCAGTTTGTCTTTAACACCCCACTTAACGCAGTCACGAATGTTGATGCAGTGATGGACTTTCAAGCCGGTGTTGATGACATTGTGCTGAGCCAGGCTGTGTTTGCAGGCATTGGCAGTTCAGTGAATGCAAGCGAATTTCAGCTTGGAACCGTGGCCAATGATACGGGCGACCGCATCATCTACAATCAAGCCACCGGCCAGCTCTATTTTGATTCTGACGGCGCTGGCGGAGCTGCACAAACCCTGTTTGCAACCGTCACTGCAGGAACCGCGCTGACAATCAGCGATTTCATTATGATTGCATAAGCGAGCATATTTTCAACATCATGCTGAAGACGTTGATACCGGCAAATCTGTGCCGGCATCCTGGCGCAACCAGTTTTTTTGATTGAAAGGCGCACCGGTCAGTACACTGCTCAGCTGAGTGCGTCCAAAGTCCCGGGTGAACAATCTGAGTGCCGCCCGGGCCGAGGCGCGTTTCGTCTTGCCTTGGCGCACAGCAAACACAATCGCGTCTGCTTGCGTGGCCAATAAACGCATCTCAGGCGCGGTGTCAGCCGCAAGACCATTGATGATGATCATGCTGAATTCGTTTCGCAACTTGTCGACATTCTTCTGAATATCAGCATACGATAGCAAAGCCAGTGCACCAGCACTATCCGTTGGGGCGCCCATGAAATGAATGCCTGCGTCCGGTAGTTGTGTAACGGCATCCTGAAGCGGACACTTCCCGTCAACAAAGTCACCAAAATTATGGGACGTAAAACCAGTCTCATACCTATTCCAGAATGATCCGGCTTGCGCATTAAGATTGATAAAAAGAGTACGGTATCCAAAACGTTTGGCTGTTAAAGCCAACGCCCATGACAGTTCAGTCTTTCCATCATCTTGAGTTCCCGATGTCACAAGCACCAATCTGCCGGATTTTGCGCTGACTTGAAGTGGTGCGATTGATACGAAGATCGAAGACAAGGCGCGCTGGCAAGGCGAGCCAGGCTGCTTTAATATTTGCTCTTGAAGTGTAAGCGCAGACGGGTTTTTCAATTCAGGCATGAGACCGGCTGACGGAATGCCGAGCGCCTCTTCGCTTTCAGATTCAGTTCTAATTGTGTCGTTGAGCGTGTTGGCAAGCACAGCAAAAATTGAAGCCAGCAAGCCAAAAAGGATGACACCCGGTGGAATTAAAAACAGCGGTGAAATCGACTTTGGATCCGTTGGAGCCCACGCCGCCGAAAGAACCGAAACGCCGACAAACGGGGAGTCTGCATGCTGGCGAAGGGACTCACGTTTTGCCAGTATGTCCTTATATTGACCCGACTCCGCATCGACTTCCAATTCCAGAGCACGCAAACTGGAAAGGCGGCCAGCTGCATTTGCTTCAGCAGATTCAAATTGGTTGATCTGCCGCTCCAACGTAGCAATCTGTTGCTCAAAATACCGGGCTTCGCGGCCCGGCGTGAATGCATCTTCCTTTTGGCCAGTTCCCGATGGAAGGCGCAATCCGGCTGGAGTTTCAAATTGGGCTTCACCATTTGACACTTGCAATTTCATTGCAGCAAGATTTGCTTGCGCAACTACAACGAGTTGTTTCAGCTGCGATACCTCTTGGCTGGAAACAAGCGCCCCCGCGGTGTCAGTGCCACCCATGGCAGTAACATATTGTTCCTTGTTTTTGATCGCGTTTGCCAATTCGTTTTGAACAACAGGAATACGCTCAATAGTCAAAGCAAGTTCACGTTGATAGGAGGCGCGGTTTTGAATTGTCAGTTGCCCGACATAAGCTTGCACAACCGCATTTGCCACAATCGCTGCTGTGGCGCGATCAGTGTCGGTAAAGCCAACACTGATCACACGTGACCTCAACTCTTGGCCAACGCGAAGACTGTTTCTGAGGGCTTCAATCAAATCAGAGTTGCTATCGACTTCAATTTCATTGGTATTTTGTAATTCATCACTTTGGAATAAACGCGTAAGCTGACTATTCCATTTGCGAATCTTGTTCGTAATTGTGTGAGCAAGACCCAAGTTTTCAGCTTTTTTCTGTAGTTTGGCGACGATAGCTGTTTCACCTTGCGATTCAAGCAACGCGATAGTGCGGCGTAATTGGCCCTGTGACATTAATCGGGTCAAATGGCTGTCGATTGCTTCATTGATCGATTCTTGAGAGACGGCCGTCCCGGCCGGGACCGCGGCTGAATTTGGTGAACTTGTGATGAGTTGTGCTTTTGCCTCATATAAGACAGGCCGTGACAGCCCGATTATTCCGGTCAAAAGACCACCCAATAATGCAAATAAAATAATCACCCATTTGGCCTGCCAAAGCGTCTGAATTAATTGCAAAAAAGTGGGCGGGGCAGCGCTGTTGCTTAACGCCAAACGCCATGCCGGACTGTGAGGAAATTTGACCATTCCATCTACAGCGTCGGTTGGTAAAGGCCGATACCGGTTGATAATAGCGCTTTCCAAATCATCCTCCTGAGCTTTGTGTATTATGTTCATTATCGTCTACGCACGCTGTAGGTACGGACCTGCTGGATCTGTGTGCTGCCGGCCACGAGACACAATGTTATCGCGAACCACACGATTGGATGGCGAATGATGAGATGCGGTATGGCAAAAAAAGCAAGCGTAACCATGAGCGCAAAAAGTGCGTCCAAGCGGGCATGCAAAACTACTCTGGCACCTGAAACGCCAAGCCAAATGAGAAGGCAAACAGCAAGCAAACCGCCTTGCGTGTAAACATCGAGAAACGTGTTATGCGCCTCAAAAGGATCTTCTTCGAATAGTGGTTCATTGAGTGGCCGGATTTTTTGATGCGGCCCTGGACCAAGGCCGAGGGAACCGGATTGAAGTCCGTTTAATAGCGCTTCACTCCAGAGATCGCGGCGCCGTTCAGTTGTTTCTTCAATTGCAACCCCGCCGCGATCCCGTGTCACACTGTTTACAAGGCTGCTGATAGAGGCCGTTTCATAGGGTGCCATAGCAAGAATAAAGGGTGCGGTTGCCAGCATCAGCAGAATTATAATTTGACGTCCTAAAGCACCGGTATTGCGGGTATTTGCTGCCGCAAGATACCGCCGAAGCCAAAGGCCAATGAAGATGATACAAGTTACAATGAGTGTGAGAATGTAGGTATCACTTTTCGTCATCACCCCTGCCACTACGGGAAGAATGAGTCCGGCAAAGCCGGCAATTTTAGCAAGTTGACGCTTTGAACTAACCGCGAGATGCAGAGCAACCGGGCCATAAATTGCGCAGTATAGCGCAAGCTGGTTCGGGTTTTGGGACCAACCTCGAAACCGGTTCCAGTACCAGGGATTTGCGTTTGAGACGCTCAGAAATCCGAGGCCGGAGACCAGTTGCATCCCTATTGTTATGCTTGCCAAAATAATCACGAACCAAGCAGTTTGACGCGACTGACGGGCAGCATCTGGCGTTGCAGCAATGAGGCAAGTGACAAGGGCCAGCAAGAAGTAAGCCATACTATCGTGAACGATAAAAGGTGCATCAAGAACTTGCGTTGTGAATCCCACCACGAGGCCAAGACAGGTTAAAAATGCAAAACCAAGCCAAAAACCACCAAGGCGTGCGAGGGCCGGGGTTAGTTGAATTGGCCCTTGCGCAAAGCGAAATCCTATTGTGAGCACAATCCACAGCAGCAGGCTTAGTTCGCCAAATGTCGATGAGGAATGAGGCACCTCCAATTGAGTTGCCGAAGACATCACAATCGCAAATGCCAAAAGTGCATTGAGCATCATTGGCGTGCACCAAGATGCCCCTCACCAAGGAACACTTCATTTGGATTTGAAAAATCAAATTCCAAAGGCGTTTGTGAGCGGCGGTTCTTTTCGATTAATGCATCATAGACGTCACAATATTGATCAACCACGCGGGCCAACTCGAATCGGTCACACACCAGTGAAACTGAGCGCGCGCCCATCAATTTGGCTTGTCCGGAATCTTGCAGCAATTCAATAATGCGGTTTGAAAATGCCTCCGGATCGCGTGGTGGCACTAGAAAACCGTTATAACCATCCTGAACCACATCACTGCAGCCCGGCATCCGCGAAGCAACAACAGGCAAACCGGCGAGCCCTGCCTCCAACAGGACGCGCGGAATGCCTTCCCGGTATTCGGTAGGAAAAGCGAAAACATCGGCCATACCCAAAAGCGATGGCACGTCGTTGCGGGAGCCAAGAGTGATGACATTTGGCGCAAGACTTTCAAGTGCCGCGCGGTCCACAGCGAAAGGCCCCTCACTATCCAGCGGCCCGACAAGGACAATCCGGGCTTTCGGGCGCTGCGCTAAAATAGATGGAACAGCTTTTAGGAGTGTTGGAATACCTTTTTGCCGCGTAAGGCGGCCAACATAGATAATGATTTCGGCATCTTCCAACCCAAGCTTTGCCCGCAATTCAGTCCGGGACACGCCTCGACTTTGCGCCTGAGCAAAGCCTTTTGCATCAATGCCTGAACTTCCAATCAATTTGTTCTGGCTGGAGCCGAGAAGGCCATAGCGCCGGAACAGGTTTTGATCATCGCGGTTTTGAAATATCGTTGCGGCAGTCCAACGCGAGACCAGCCGTTGCAGCGCACAGTAAACGGGGCGCAACATCAGCGCGCGCGGCTCGGTTGATGAAAAAACCCAGCCAAGCCCGTTTATTGTTCGCACCACCGGTATTGAACCGCGCAAAGCAATTGGAGCCAATAAATTGGGTTTTGTATCAAAACTTTGCACCACATCCGGCTTGATCTCAGCCATTAATTTTCGAAAAGCAGCTATGACGCGCCAATCGCCACGACCGCTTGAGAAGCGGTTAAACTGATAAGAACAGTGAAGAATTCCCGCGCGTTCAAATGGCGCGCCATCGCCCGTCGATACGGCGGTTACGCGAAATTGACGTTCCTGCAATGCAAGCAGAAAGGGAATCCTGAGAGGATGATCCTCGCCGCCAACGCAAACAATATGCGGGTTCATTTTCACCCTCTGAAGATTACAGACGCACAGGTGCAATCGCAAAACAGTCAGATCGGGGGCAAATAACTCTTGGTTGCGCCAATAGTTTGGTTTGCCTAACTCTTTGCCTGCCAGCACAATCAGGGGTAAGCTTCGAGCCGCTCAATGTCCTCGTCCATTTGAATGAGCGGCCACTATTTCAGGCAGGAAAATGATGCCGCGTTTGTGGATTCAGGATCAGTCGCAGAAAAGGGTCACAGCGCAGCCCATACCGTTGAAACCACATCTCGCACGGTCTCTTTGATCGACCGGTTGGTATCAATAGACACCACATTCATGCCGGGAAAATCAGATTGAGTTTCTAAGTCCCGTCGCCGTAATATAGCCTCTTCATCCGGCCCACCTGGCTTAACGCGCGTTGCATCCCGCTCAATCGACGTTTCAATCGGGGCTGTCAGCCTTAGAACCAGATCGGGTTTTGGTATGCCTTTATAAATGGCCCGCTCTTGGGTCATCAGCCACCGTTTGAGGGGGCTATCACTTTTGGTTATCGCGGCATCATCAAAACAACTGCTGTCAATTGCGCCAGTGCTTGCCGAGGGGTAACGGTCAGAGACCACAATCTCGCCTGCCGCCGCCTTACGAAATGCCTTTTGAAGCAAGGCACGCCGTTCATAGGCAAGCATTGTCATGTGAAAAATATAGAGCAGCGAAAACTGCCCGGTTTGGCGGCGCTCTGGTTTTTGATATTCGCTTGGACGCTCGTTTTGAAAAAGACGCCGTCCAAGCGGGATCATCATGCGGGCCGGAAATGTCAGCATGGTCGCAGGCGGTTTGCCGGCATGAATACATGTGACATTTAATTCGCGGCCTAGTGACTTGGACAGCGCAGCAGAAAGCGTGGATTTTCCTGTGGCTTTGGGGCCAACCAGAGCAATAACCAAACCCCCATTTTGCAAAACAAGGTCACGTTTTTTTAAAAATCGATTAAGCATCAGATGGCAGACCCGCCAGATGCGTGACAGAGTTGCATGCACCTCGTTCAGCCGTCTTTGACCGCGCAGCAGCCACGCAATCTGCCAACCCAGCCTGATCCGCCGAGGCAATGCGTTTTTACCAATAATGGCTGCAATCAATTGGTGAAAAATCTCCGGCGAAACTTGCGGGAAAAAGGACAAGCAAAGAGCCGAAATTTTGCTGCGATCTGTGTCCTTCAGCAGCCAGACCATTTCATCTACGATTGCCTGATAGTGCCGGTTGACCATAAGGATTTCAACCGGACTGACATGCTTCAGCGCTATACGGATCGCAAAAAGAACAAGTTCAGCCTCCCGGGTCGGTATGCTGACGCCGTGCCAATGTGTGGTCTCGCTCAGCAGCGCATCTTCAATTTTAAGGCGGTAGTTTTTCACCAGACTGTCGCCGCTGACAATCTGGTGGTAAGCGTGAAGGTGGGCAAGTGTGCCGCTTTCCTCATCCAAGCCCAAGGCATGAAATACGCCCGGATGACCAATCCCCGATCGTGATTGTGCCGGTTTAAAGCCGCTGGCAACCATTGCTTCACGCAGCTTTTTAGCATCAGCGCGGTGCACGAGAAGATCAATGTCTTCTGAACCGTCAAGCGTGTCCTGCAAGCGTATATTGCTCTTCCAATGGCAATAACGCGTATTGTTGGCGTTAAGGGCGGTGATGAGTTGACGGGTAATGGCAAGTTCAAGACCACTATGTGGCTGCACACCGCCAAACGGCTCAGTGACAGCAAGGTTCATTTTTGCAACGACGGCCGTTTTGCGTTTTACGCGCCCATTGCCTTGCACATCCAATTTGCCAGCTATTGACCGTATCTGCATGTTCGATTTAGCCCTTATTGAACTTAGGAGTGAAGGCGGAAACCAATCCCGGCACCAAATGCAAACGCCGGTGAATATAAACCGCCATGGCAATGTTCCAAACGATGAGTGTTCCGGTCATTGCAATTGCAGCACCTAACGTACCGAACATCTTTATCGCCAGTACACATGCCGCCAGATTAGCAAGTGCACACACCATCATGATTGCGGCCGCACTTTTTTCATTACCCGTCATTGTAATCAAATGTTGCTGAGGCCCGCAGGCGGCCGCAAAGACTTGGCCAAATACCAAAACTGCAACAACCGGCGCTCCGCTGACGAAGCTGCTGTCAAACAGCGCAAGCAGCGGCCTGATCAAAATCAAGAGCGGAAGTGCAACTCCAAGTGAGCCCACAAGCGATAATAGGCTCGCTTTGGTGGCAAGTGCCTGAAGGCCATTGTGATCGTTACGCGAATACAAATCCGAGACATTGGGCGCAAAGGCAGAAGCAACAGCCATGCGCGGCAAACCGGTGATCAGCGCCATGCTAAGTGCTACGGCGAAAATACCGGCGTCAAGCGTATTGCCTGTGAAACCAAGCACAATAATGCCAGAGCGATTCATCAAACCATCAGCAATGACAATTAACATAATGGGAGCAGTAGGCTTGAGCCATTCCTTAACGGCATAGGCTGGAGGATTTAAGGATAATTCTAAGGGGCGTAACGCGCGCAAAAAAACGCGCAGAACCACCCATGTCATGATTGCGCTGATAAGTGCCGCGGTCATAGCCATTTTAGCATCGGCAACAAAAAAGCCGCTTAAGGTTGCAAGCGCAACAATTGCGAGCATCACGCTATCACGCACAACTCTTTCAGGGGCCAAAGCTTTGACAATGCCGCCAAATGATCTCACCAACGCGGCGCTGATTAAGTGTTGAGAAATAATTGGGATGGTCACAATCCCAGCTAAGAAAGTTAAAGCAAGCTCCGGCTCCATCGTACTGTAGCGCACTGCAATAATAGCACCGCCAATGAGCACAACGCCTAGACCGGCAAGCGCTGCTCCACGCTGCGAATACCGGATAATACCGTGGACAAACGACCAGCGCTGATGCGCTCTGTAGGCCGGAATAAACCGCAGCAGGGAAACATGAAAACCAAGTGTGGAAAGATATGCCAGCATGGTAACCCAAGCCAGCACATAAGAGTAAATTCCGAAACTATTTGCCCCAATCATCCGCACGATAACCAGCTGCGAAGTGTAGGACAAAGCTGCACCAAGGGCATAAATCACAAGCGCGCCGAAGCTCGATGATCCGAGCCGGTTTTTGCCACCCGGATGATGTGGCGCTCCCGTATTTTTGACCGCCCGCGCCGACAATGAGTTTATTTTGGATGCAAAATACCCGCGGAGACGGCTTGCAGAAAATACGCCCGCTCTCTGAAGATTTTGTCTTTGCACGGGTGTGCCGTGCCCGCTATTCAAAGCGTTTTCAGCGCTTGTTTTCGTATAAAGAATTTGGTGAGCCAGATTGTTCATGCTACGCAGCCTGACATTGCGTTGCATTTTTTTGCGCTATTTCCTCAACAATCTTCTCGACGATATTATCATCGGTGCTAATGCAATATACAGCTGGCCAGCTGTTTGCCTTAAGCATGGCTGCAACAGTGCGCACCATTTCAACTTGCCTACGGGTGCGCCTAACATCCTGCTCAAATAAGCGCTCGGTTGCGGTTTGGCGCGCATGCCTTGAAGCAATGCGCGCTTGAAGGACATAATCCTGCGCGTCGAGTGAAATGACGAGATCAGGACAAGGCAGCAGCGCAAATGCGCGGGCTAATTTCAGCGAATTTAAGGCCGGGGTGCGCACAGCAAGTGAGCTTAGCGCCGTAAGATAGCCTTGGTCGATAATGGTGATACCTTGGTATCCGCGACCTTCTTCAAATAATTGTTTCAAGGTGTAAAGGTAGCGGTGCAAACGCACACGGCTCAACCAATTTTGAGGCGGCAATGCTGTCAAAAGGCTAGTGCCAACATCATCTCGCGGCCTGCTTGAAAATATACTTTGCACAACTCCTGCGAGTTTTCCTGCTCTTTGAAGTGGTGCGGTCAGAACGGATATGCCGGTTTTGACAGACGTCGCATAAACATTATTTGTTGGCAGCTTTTCAGCCGGACGGTCGCTCGTATACAGCAAAACCTGTTTGCCTTTGCCGCGCAATTCGCTGGCAAGGGCATGAGCGAGCGTCGATTTACCAACAGCTGGCGGCCCGAAAAACTCAATGATCATGGGCCGCGACCTATCAATCCAGTGCATAGGTCAATGAACCATTTGCCACAATCAATTGGCAGGCGCTGCTGATTTTGCATCACGCCTAAACCCAATATCCCGGATCAACCGGAGCACCGTTGATGAAGATTTCAATCAGCCTGCCATCATCACTTAAGGCCGGCGTTAAATGCGTGTCGCCATAATCAACCACGTAAAGGCTCATCAATGACGGGTCGTCATTGGGATCGCTGGTTGGCGCAAATTCCAGATCTTTTACATGCACACTTGTGCCGGAAACGGGGTTTGTCAGGCCCGCCAAAACATCAATGGTTTCCAGGATGTTCCCACTGCGATCAATTTTCCATATCAAATGGCTAAAACCGCCGCCAACATAAAACACGTCATGTTGCGCATCATAAGCCAGCGCTTCGGGGTCAATGATGAAGCTTGGAAGTATCAGTGTTGCGCCGACTTGTATGCCGTTAGCGTCGACTTCCACAATTGAATGCGAAAGGCCGTTGGAGATAAATAAGTTGCCGTTGTTCGAGTTAAACGCAATGTCTTCCGGATCATCTGCGGCCGACGGGACACTAAATTCCCCTAGTTTGACGGTAGGATTACTCGGGTCAACCCAATACACAGCGTAATGATCATCATCTGAAATATAAAGGCGATTGTTGATGGTGTCGTAAGCCAAACCCGTTGGTTCGGATGTGAAATTTAGCAGGCTGAATTGGGCCGGAGCTGAGCCGTCTGTTTGTATCCGGAACAGATTATTAGTTCGGAAAAATGGGCTTTCTTCAACTTCCGAGTCTGAGATAAACAATCCAATGCCGGGCACATACGCCAAACCAGACGGATCGACACTGCCAAGCGAGGTCGTGCTGATAACGTTGACCACGTGGTTTGGCTGATCGGATATCAAGCCGGTGGTTTGGTTGACGCCCAAAACTAAATTTGTGCCGTTTTCTAAAGTGGCAGAAATAATTTGTAGATTGAACAATTCAGCAATGTTTTCCAAAATTGTGTCGACTGTCAAACTGACACTGACCACGGTACTCATGCTGCCCGCGCGGATGATAACAAAATTATCTGTGCTGCCCGCAAAGTCGACACCGGAAGTGGCCGTACCACCGGTGGTCGAATAGCGGATGTAAACATCTTCCGTGGCTGCTGAGGAAAGTGAAATGACAAAATAGGCTTGCTGGCCCTCTATCGCCGGAACAGCGCTCGGATTGGCAACTGAAACAACCGGCAAAGTGTTGGCAATCGCAAAATCATTGTAAGTTAGGGTGACAGGGATAGAGTTTACTGGACTAAAGGTTGCGATTGCCACCCCGTACGTTCCAGTTCCGGCGCCGTCCGCGTCCCAAAACAGCGTCCGCGAAGTTGTATTGTATAAAAACTGCCCATGACCTGAAACGGTTCCTTGGTTTTGCGCGCCCGAAATCACCGCAAAATAGCTTGCGTCAAGCGCTCCACCAACCAGACCTGAACCTTCGCTCAATCCATAATTGGTCGCGTAAAAGCGAAGACGATCGGTACCTGATGTAAAGTCTACAACCTTATCAGTACTGGTCGCATCAGCACTTCCAAACACAAAAACATCAGCACCGGTGCCACCTGTAAGCGTGTCTTTGCCTGCGCCACCAATCAGAACATCATCCCCGCCGTAGCCGCGCAAATCATCATCGCCAGTCAACCCGCTCAGCACATTGGCCGCATCATTTCCTTTAAGTGTGTTGGCAAGACTGTTGCCTGTTGCGTCAATGTTGTTGACACCGAGAAGTGTCAATTTTTCGATATAAGTGCCAAGCGTATAGGATATTGTGCTCTCGACGGTATCAATTCCGCCATCGTCGGTTCCTGAGGCAATGCTCTCTTCGCTGACGATATCGCCAAACTCATCGATCCTGTAAATGTCGTCACCAGCACCGCCAAACATAGTGTCTGCACCGGAGCCTCCGTCAAGCCGGTCATTTCCTGCGCCGCCAAATAACAAGTCGGCACCTGCTTTTCCGTATAATCTGTCTTGTCCGGCAAACCCGTAGATACGGTTTGCACTGGCATCCCCGGAAATATCCTCGTTGGAGGCAGTGCCCATAATATCGAAAACCAAGGGCGAGGCATCGCCGTTTAGAATTACGCCGAGGCCCTGGTAATCAAGAATTGTTGCGCCATAAGGGGCGTTAATGAAGTTGAGAAAAAAGGTTTCATTGCCCTCAAAGCTCATATCGCCATTTATCGTTACTGATACTGTTTGTGAAAATTGTCCTTCTGCAAACATCAACGTGCCAGCATTGGCAATATAATCCCTTCCGCCAAAAGCAGTGCCATTAGCGGTTGCAAAATCAACACTGAAGGCTGCCGTTCCGGTGCGGCTCACCGTAAAGACCATTGTGCGGCTGCCGAAATCGCCCTCCAATATCACCGCGTCGCTGACCGAAATGGCACCAATGAACGGCGCAACATCATCATTGATAAGTGTTGCGACAGCTTGACTGTCAACAATAACAGCACCGGGCGTGGCATTGGCAAGATTGAGGAAAAAAGTCTCGTTGGCTTCGAAAGTAACGTCACCAAAAACTGTTATGGAAACTGTTTGTGTGAGTTGGCCGGGTGCAAAGGTAAGCGTTCCGGATGTGGCAGTATAATCACTGCCAGCGCTTGCCGTTCCGTTGGCGGTTGCAAAATCAACGCTGAATGGCGCAGTTCCCGTACGGGTCACGGTGAACGTTACAATTTGTGTGCCGGCATTTCCTTCTGTAATTGTAACGTCGGACACAGAGATGTCACCGATCGCCGGGGCCGCATCGTCGTTTATGATGGTCGCGATCGCTTGATTATCGATGATGACGCCGCCATTGGAGGCGTTGGTCAGGTTCAAGAAAAATGTTTCGTTCAACTCAAATACCGTGTCACCATTAATCGTGACCGTGACAGTTTGGGTCATTTGGCCATCGGCAAATGTCAAAGTGCCGGATGTGGCAGCATAATCACTGCCCGCGCTTGCTGTTCCATCGGCTGTGCTAAAATCAACGCTAAACGGTGCTGCGCCAGTACGGGTCACGGTAAACGTGACAGTTTGAGTGCCGGAATTTCCTTCTATAATTGTCACATCACTGACGGAAATATCACCGACGGGGGGCGGCGGCGCATCATCATTCAGAATTGTGCAAAGGCCTTCAGCGTCAACAATCACGCCCCCATTGGTGGGATTGAGCAAGTTTACAAAAAAACTTTCATTCGCCTCAAATGTCACATCACCGTTGATAGTGATTGTAATGGTTTGAAACAGCTGACCGTTTGCGAAGGTCAAAGTTCCAGTGGCTGCTTGATAGTCACTGCCCGCGCCGGCTGATCCGTTGGATGTTGAATAGTCGATAGAAAAGCCAACAGTGCCGGTTCGACTGACTGTAAACGTAACCGTTCGTGTGCCAGAATCGCCCTCGGTAATTGAAACATTATCAATTGAAATATTACCGACCACCGGTGTGGGCGGCACAATGGTAAACGATGACGTACCAAGCACAGTTCCTGCATTAAATGTGGCTAAGGCGATACCGGCTGAGCCTGCGCCGGCTCCATCTGCATCCCACATTAAAGTCAGCGTTGTTGTGTTGAATAAAAATTGACCATGCCCGGATGCGGTGCCTTGGATATTTCCAATTCCCGAAATTGTTGCAAAATAGTCTGGGTCTAAAACCAAAGCCCCCAAACCATTGTCAATAAGCCCATTGCCTAATGTCAGGCTGTAATCGTCAGCTGCAAGCCGGATAAAATCCTCAGCTGAAAAATCTTTAACTTTGTCCGTGCTGCTGGCATCGGCAGCGCCAAAAACAAATGTGTCAGAGCCGGTCCCGCCTGTCAGATTATCTCTTCCTGATCCGCCAATGAGCACATCATCACCAGCGCCACCCAAGAGATCATCAATGCCGCCACCGCCGCTTAAAATGTTTGCAGCTCCATTACCGGTGAGGACATTGGCAAGATCATTGCCGGTAAGGTCACCGGTAAAAGTGCCTATGAGGGTGGCCCGTTCCAAGAACGCACCGAGCGTGTATGTGACGGTTGAATAAACACGGTCTATACCGCCATCATCAATGCCAGCCACCTGCTGTTCACTGACAACATCGCCAATATCATCGACATAATACGTATCGTTGCCGGACCCGCCATACATGAGGTCCGCGCCTGCATCGCCCCACAATGTATCGTTACCTGAGCCGCCATAAAGCTCATCATTGCCGGCGCCACCCTTGAGAATGTCATCGCCATCCAGTCCATAAATCCGGTCGTTCTGGCTGGTCCCGGTAAGGGTGTTTGCCGCGTTCGTGCCAAAAATGTCTGCCATAATTTGCATCAGCCTGATCGAGAACGACTTGATCCTGGTCTGAACGAGACTTCAAAGCGCTATTGATAAAAATCCACCAAACCAAGGTTCCACACCTTGGGCAAAGTGAAGCTCTCTCTTCGAAGTGTTTCGCGTCAGAGTGAGTTCAAGACTATTACACTGGGCACCAAAATCTTAGACAACCGGCAAAATGTCTTCCTTCGTTTGAATGATGAACCGCCATTACGCTGCTATTTCATGCAACTTCAGTGCATAACCACCATTGTTGCTGCGGTTAGTCACAGAATGCCGAAGTCAATTATCAGGAGTGGCATTCGTCATTTGCGTGTCGATGTTCTCAGCCGGGCAAGCAGGGGAATTCATTTCTGATTGACGGCATAGTGAAACCTCTAAAACATCGCCGGGCAGCACTTCTGTGTCATTGGCGGCATTCACCGCCTGCCAATCATTCCCGATCTTGCGCATAATCAGTAGACTTGGCTGAACAATGTCTTCAGCCGCCATTTCGGAATTGGAAGGAACGCTTCGCACTTGCAGCCGTGATGATGCAGCCCGCAATTTAGCCTCATGATTTGCCAGCAAAACCTGTGTGTTTGTAAGGTCTTTCAATAGTTCAATTTTATTTTGGTTGGCGTCTTTTTCGATGCGTCTTTGATACTCGGCACGCTGGCTGCGCACTTTCATCAATTCGACAAGTGTGCCAAGTCTGCGGCTGGATGTCAGGAGCAATGAGCGGCGAATGTCTGCAACACGATCATTTGTGAGATTTCCATTTTTGAACAGTTGGGTGACCTTTGCCAACTCTTGCTCATCGGCTTTTTCGCCTTGGGCTTCCACTTTTTCCCGAGCAGTCAGCGTGTCAATTTGTTCTTCAGCAGCCTTGATAGCAGCTTGAAAAAACGCCTTTTCTTTTTTGGCATCTTCAGTTGCGATCTTTAAGGTTTGAAGTTCTCCATTGGCAATTGCGGAAGCAAACTTTGCCGCAAGCGGGGAGCCGGCAGGCGGGCGCAGGTCAAAATCAGCCGAGCCACTCAGCTCTGCTTCCAAACGTGCGCGGTGATAATGGCTTTTGAGAAAATCTGCCCAAACCGCCTCATAGTCTTGTTGCAAAGCAAGGGGATCAACAGAAGCTCTGGAGATTTTGCCGCGTATTTGGCTATAGCCACCGGCAACTGCCACAGCCTGCCGCGCACTCATAGCTGGCAGATAAGGCTGCGCGCCGGGTGTCAGCACATCGCCCGTCACATAAACAGGCCGGAACATGATGATCGATGATGTAATATCAGCTGGCGAAATGACAAAGGTTTTGATTTGTCCATCGGGGCCGCGTTCACGAAACAGCTTGGTCGGGAGCAACATTTCAAGTTGATTTTGGAAGGCCGCAGGCGTTTGACCTGCAACCATGATGAGACCCACACCACTCAACGAAATCGTGCCATCCGTTTGTACCACGGCGCGCATCGTCACATCATGGATTGATGCAATATTGACTTCAACCGTTTCTCCCGGCGCGATGCGATATTCACTCGTTTGCGCCAAGCCCGGCACAACCGGGATCATAAGTGCGGCCATAGTCGCAAGGGTGAAAAGAGTTCTTCTGCCGCTTTTCATTTAGGTTTGCTCCTTTTTACTGTTCGCTCATTGAGCCAAATCACTCACTTAAGAACGGCGTTCGCGTGACAAATTCATAAACAGGGCCGCCGGGAACACCCCAATTGCTCGACCAAATGATTTGCGTTCCATCAGGCGACGGCGATGCATGCGTTTCGCTATTATAGTTGACCTTGACGTTATTGGTTTGTGCGATCCGCCGGACACGCTCACTTCCATCAAGTGAAACTGCTATAACTTCTCTGCCATAGGGTGCCCATTTGGGATGCTTGGCGATCTCTTCGGGATCACCTTCATAGCTGATAAAAGCCCATCCATTCCTGCTTGTTGCACGGAGCGAGACGTGGGTTGCTTCACCGTAGGGTAAAAGGCGTGTCACAGCCCCATTACCCAGCCGGCGCATAATGACGTGATATTTGTCTGGCACAGACTTACTGATGCCGACCATAATCTCCGCGCCGTCGGCGCTGATGGTCATGTCGCCGTGACCGGGCCTGTGATTTTCCAGCCAGCTTTGGAGCAGCTCGCCTTCTTTGGAAAAAATGAACGTTTGCTGCGTTTCATCCGGCAGTGTTTGAAAGCATGCCAGTTTTTCGCCAAGCGGCGTGATCGTGCAATATCCATTTTCGCCAGGAAGTTCTGACAGATCAATGTCGCGATATTTGATACGTGTGCGAAGATCATACACGAATGCAATCATCGTATTGCTTTTTGTGATCGCCCTAACTGCGATACGATTACCATCTCGACTGACATTGCCTTTGCCCGGCCCAAATTGGAGATCCTTGTATAGGCCGGTGGTAAACAGCGTCAGATCCACATTTGTTGTTGGTGACCATAGCCGAATATCCTGATCACTGACGCAGATCATTTGTGTTGGATCAATCGGATGCCATTCGCAGTTTCCGTTTCTTGGACGGAAAAAAAGCGGCTTATATGTTTGCCCGTCCAGAAAACATAAGCCGCCGCAACCACTGGCTATCAACAATAAAGATTGATCGGCATTCCATGCTTGGGCACTTGAATAACGGTGGCCACAATAGGCTTCAGCGCACTCGATGCCTTGGCCGAGCTTTCCGGGTTTTGTTATGCGGATAAAAATCATACCGGACACCGGGTCTTTGGCGGGAACCAGATATTCGGGCAGCGGCAAATTCTGGCCCGTAATCTTTTGCGCCAGCGCAGCCACGCCCTTGCCCAGCATACCCTGTGCCAAAAACAAGATCAGAACCGCGCCAATTGCACCGGTAAAATGCTGAAGTTGCCGCTTCGTCATGTCATGTAATTCATTTCCTGCCGCACCCTGCCTTGACTAAGGCGGTTGCGCCACCAGGCGATTGTCCGTGTTAAGCCTTCACTTATTGATGTGGCTGCCCGCCAGCCGGTTTCGTGCTCGAAGCGTGACGAATCGGCGAGGAGCGCGCGCACTTCTGAATTTTGCGGGCGTATCCTGTTTTGATCGACGCGCACCGGTTTATCGGATTTACCAAGCTTCAAAATGAGTTCCAGCAATTCAGCAATTGTCACGGAACGCTGACTGCCGGCATTATAAGCACTGCCATATTCTAAACGGCCTGAACCGGCTGCCAAAAACGCAGCAGCAGTATCTTCCACAAATGTCATATCGCGAACCGGACTGGTATCGCCCACCATGATCTCATGGCAATTCGGGTCAAGCATTTGCCGGATCAGTGTGGGCACAATCGCCCTTTCGCTTTGCCTTGGCCCGAAGGTATTAAAGGGGCGCAGTGTCACGACCGGCACACCGAATGAGCGCGCATAGGCCTCGGCCATCATGTCTGACCCGATCTTTGAGGCTGAGTAAGGAGATTGGCCTTGCAGCGGATGGCTTTCTGCAATGGGCATGGTTTGCGCCGTTCCATAGACCTCGCTGGTCGAGGTTTGAACAATGCGATCCGTGCCCCACTGCCGCGCGGCTTCGAGCACATTGACCGTACCCATAACATTGGTTTCGACGTAAGATTGTGCAGCTGCATAAGAATAAGGGATCGCAATCAGAGCCGCCAGATGAAACACAATTGCGTGGCCCTGAACCAAGCGATTGACAAAGGCGCCATCACGAATATCGCCGCGAACGAGGCTGAGGTCCCGCCTGAGTGATTGATCGACATCATCAAGCCAGCCATGGCTATCGAATGAATTATAAAGGGCAAGCGCTGTGACTGCTGCGCCTTGGCGCGCAAGTGCTTCTGTAACGTGCGAACCAATAAAGCCGTCCGCGCCTGTCACCAGCACCTTTAAACCTTTGAAGCTCATCTGCTTCTAGCCTCCTGATTTTGCGGTTGTCTTTGACGGTTACACTTCAGGTTCGATGATTCCACATTCACGTTTTTGAAAGAGACGGCTGGATGTTAAAAATCGTCAGGGCACTCTGCACCATCAGGCCCAAGTCGGAACCAATTGTGCGGCGTTTGAAATAAGCCAGATCGAGCACTGCTTTGGCAGGAAACAAAACACGCCTATAAAATATGGAAGGGTCTTCATCAGCAGGATAAAGTTTGGCTTCGTGGCGGAACGCCACTTGGCTCGGGCCAACCAAACCCGGTCTGTGTTGAAGAATTTCTTCATAGCCATTTTGAAAACAATCGGCGAAAGCCATGCTTTCCGGACGCGGCCCAACAACGGCCATATCGCCTTTCAAAATATTCCAGAGTTGCGGCAATTCATCGAGTTTGGTAGCGGCCAAGAACCGGCCGATCCTCGTCATCCGGCTGTCGCCTTCCACGGTGAGAGGAGCGCCAGATGTGCCACAGTCGCTTCTAAATTTACGGAATTTATACATTCCGAACGGTCGCCCATCAAACCCGAGACGGGTCTGCTGAAAGAAGACAGGGCCGCCATCCTCAATCACAATCAATACAGCAATAGCCAACATTACGGGTGCAAGTGCTATCAAAGAGACGATCGACAAAACAACATCAAAAGACCGGCGCAGCATTCCGTGGCCGACAGTTCTGGCCAACTTAAATGAATATGGCATATCTTGGATACTCATGCCGCATCTCCCGTACGAACTCTGCCTTGGACAGCGTATTCAAGCGCAGACACAACCGTTTCGATATCTGCCGATGTCAGCAACGGGTGGAGCGGGATGGTCAGTTCGCGGGCAGCGAAAGCCTCTGTTTTCGGAAGGTGAATATTTGGAAACAGTGTCCGGTAATAGGTAAGCTTATGAATGGGAGGATAATGGATCGTCGTTTGAATGCCGTTGGCCCGCAAATAATCAACCACATTTTGCCGCTCAACATGGGCCGGCAACAACACCGGCAAAATATGGTAGGCAGAAACCATGTCATCAGAAAATGGCACCATGATTTGCGGGCAGCGCAGTGAAATCAGTCTTCGATAGAGCGCCACCAAAACGCGCCTTATTTCGTTCCACTCCAATAAATTGTTGAGTTGAACAAGACCGATTGCGGCACGAAGTTCATCAAGCCGGTAATTGAAACCAAGCATGGTGACATCATAGGTCGAGGTGCGGCTGTTAAGCCTTTGATGCGTACCGCTTGTCATACCGTGGCCGCGGGCTTGGCGTATTTTTCTGAGCAGTTCCGGATCGCGGGCAATGACCGCTCCGCCCTCAGCGGTGGTCATATTTTTGTTTCCATAAAAACTAAAGGCGGCCGCATCGCTTTTTGCGCCAACCTCTCTTAGGCCTGGCGCATGGGCGGCATCTTCTATGAGGTAAAGTCCTTTGCTGCGGGCAAACTCACGCCATTTATCCAAGTCAGCCACGTAACCTGCGAAGTGAACAAGGATAATTGCTTTGGTTTTGGGAGTGCACAGGGCCTGCGCCTGCTGAAATGACATTAGGGGAATATCCACAGACTCGATATCAACAAAAACGGGCTTTGCACCAACGTAAAGAACCGAGTTTGCTGTTGCGACAAACGACATTGAGGGAACCAGCACCTCGTCTCCGGGCCCAATGTCCAATGCATGC
>JANMFT010000283.1:0-2973 GCA_031374255.1 Limoniibacter sp.
TCATGCATTGCGCCGGTCACCTTCGGATGCTGGCCCATGCCCAGATAATCATTCGAGCACCACACTGTCACATCATGGCACGTGCCATCGGGCCGATGCCGCGTCGCGCGCGGAAACTGACCCGCCTGACGCTCAATATCCGCAAAAACACGGTAATTGCCCGCATCGTGCAGGGTGGCCAGCTTGGAAGTGAAAAATGCGTCGAAATCCATTTAAACCTGCGCGCCAACGCTGGCAGCGCGGCCTGAATCGTTGAAATTTAGAAGTCTTCTAATCAAACGGCTTTGGAGGTTCCACTGCCAAAGCGTCGCACAGATCGGGCTACTCAACGTTATTGCCTAATCTTGGCTTGGGGCCCTGATCACCATTATCCAGCCATAACAGCTTGGCATCTAAATAAAGCTCGATCTCAATAAGCCTATTTTTCTTTTCAATGATTTCAGCGCGCTTTATGTTGAGTTCGGAGCGTTGCTCTTCAATGGTCAATGCGCCGCTATCCCAGGCGCGTAACAATCGTAAAATCTCCTTAATTGAAAATCCCAATGATTGCGCAATCCGGATCATTTTTGCGCGCTCTACCTGTTCATCATCATACTGCCGGTAGCTTCCGTTTCTGCTCAAAGAAGCGGGCTTCAGCAGGCCACAGCGCTCGTAGTATCGAACTGTTGTCCTCGTTAGCCCGCTGGCTCTTTCAAACGCGGCGATTTGCATATTTATCTCTTGACTGTGTGCTTTAGTACACAGTGTAGAACTATTTTTATCGACACAAGTCAACATGCACAGGGTCTATCGAATGCCAACTCAAACTGTTTCCTCTGTTAAAACCATTCTCATCACAGGCACGTCAACTGGCATTGGCCGTGCAACGGCGCTGGCGTGCGACAGGGCAGGATATCGTGTTTTGGCCGGCGTTCGCCGTGCAGAGGATGCTGTTTTAATTCACGCTGAGGCAGGGCCTTTACTCAAAACACTAATCCTAGATGTGACGCGCAAACAAGACATTGAAAATGCAGTAAGCATGGCGCGAGATATTAGCGAAGGGCAAGGTCTTACTGCTTTAATCAATAATGCGGGGTTTAATTACAACACAGCGTACGAATATACCGAGGGAAACAAAGCCCGCGCACTTATGGAAGTGAATTTCTTTGGTGTGCATGAATTGAGTCTAGCGATGATACCCTTGCTGAGACAGGCGGCAGCAACTGGGAAACAAACTTCAAAACTTATAAATATTGGCTCAATCGGCAGCGTTGTTGGCATACCTTGGGAAGCATTTTATCATGCTTCAAAATTTGCACTTCTGGGCCTAAGCGAGAGTATTGCTCACGAGGTCTTTGCGCAAAATATCCGCGTATGTGTTATTATGCCTGGCGGAATTAAGACGGCATTTATTGAAAAAAGCAAAGCTGGAAGCGCAGCGGCATTGAGCGCAACGCCGCCTGAAGGACTTGAACGCTATGGGAGAGGTTTGAATAAACTAAGCGAATTAACGGGTATGGTTGACCGGTTTGGATTATCACCGGAAAAGGTTGCCAATTGTATTTTGAAATTAATTGCACAACGTAATCCAGCCTTTAAAACCACCGTTGGGGTCGACGCCAAATTGATGAACGGCATGAGATCCATCTTGCCGACCGCTGTTTTCCACGGATTTATCAGAAAGCAGTTCGGGTGTTGACGTGAACGGCGTCAAAGCATGGCGCGAGTTACGCCTTATAATCCTTCAACAGGCTTTCAATACTGGCCTCTTCATCTTGCGTAAGTATAAGAGATGCAGCGCCAATGGCAGGCGTTTTGCGCCGCCAAATAAGAACCAATCCAGCCAAAACGATAAAAACAGGGCTGATCCAAAGCACAATCGTGTGGGCGTTAATGCGTGGCTTTAAGAGCACAAACTCGCCATAGCGGGCTTCAACAAACGCAAAAATTGCGGCGTCAGTATCACCCGCAGTCAGACGTTCGCGCACAATTACGCGCAAGTCCTTGGCAAGCTGCGCATCAGAATCATCAATCGATTGGTTCTGGCATACCATACAACGAAGCTCTTTGGAGATCACCCGCGCGCGGGCTTCGAGGTTAGGGTCTTTCAAAACCTCATCCGGCATCACAGCAAAAGCCTGCGTTGAAAATATCAGGCACAGCGCTGCCAGCAACATTCTCATTCTGCGGGCACAGCGATGTTGCGGGCGGCTTTGGGTGCGCCAATCCGCAAGCGCCGGTCGGCCAATGATAATGCGCCGCCAAATGCCATAATCAAGGTGCCAATCCAAATCAGCAAAATATACGGCTGGTGGTATAGCCGGGCGACAATCACGCCATTCGGGCGCACTTCACCAACGGACAAATAGAGTTGGGAGACGCCGATGGTTTTAATGCCTGCTTCGGTTGTCGGCATTTGCCGCGCCGGATAAATCCGCTTGGCGGGGCGGATTTCAGCGATAAAATTGCCGTTTTGGCTTGCTTCAAACACCGCCACATCTTGGGTATAATTTGCGCCTTGCTCTCTAACGAGGCTGTCAAACTTCAATGAATAACCTGAAAGCTCCACTGTCTCACCCGGCTTCATTTCCTTAATCAATTCTGTACGAAGGCTGGCACCGGCAATACCAATCACCATCACGCCGACACCCAAATGGCCAAGCATTGCGCCCCAATTGGAGCGCGGTAAATTCATAAGACGGCGAAAGCCATCAGCAGGTTTTGACCATTGCAGCCTCGCACGGAAACCGGTTTCAGCAAGCGCGCCCAGCACCAGCCAAATGCCCAAACCGATGGCAATAGCGGACCACAGATTGCGGTGACCAGATATGATGGAGCTTATCAAGGCGATTGCAACCGCAAGTGCTGCAACAGAATAAAGCCGCTGCGCCACACCTTTAACGTCGCTGCGTTTCCACGTGAGAAACGGGCCGAACGGCATGGCCAGCAACAATGGCAAACAAAGCGGTAAAACGGTTAGGTTGAAGAACGGTG
>JANMFT010000286.1:0-2300 GCA_031374255.1 Limoniibacter sp.
GGCGTTTGACGCCAAAGATTAAGCCCTCAGCATCCCGCCCGTCGCTTTTTCAACCGCTGCAACAATCGCCTTAGACGCTGCTTCCAACTGCTCATCGCTCAACGTGCATTCATAAGCCTGAAGCGTCACTTCGATAGCGACGGATTTTCTGTCTGCTCCAAGTGCCGCACCTGCAAAAACATCAAACACAGAAACTTCTGAAATCAATTTTTTATCCGCACCTTTTGCCGCGCGTAAAATCTTGTCCGCGTCGACCTTATTATCTACCACAAATGCAAAGTCGCGTTTAACAGGTAGAAATGCCGACAAATCCAGCCGCGGTTTGGTGCGGGTGGCTTTGGCCTTTGGCTCTGGCAAAGCATCCAACCAAACTTCAAAACCGACAATCGGGCCTTTAACGTCCAATGTTTCAAGCGTCAGCGGGTGAAGTTCACCGAACACGCCCAGCACTTTTGGGCCGAGTTTCAAAGTGCCCGACCGGCCCGGGTGAAACCAAGCTGGCGCATCGATGCCCACTTGCAAATTGCCAACCGGAGCGCCAGCCGCTTCCAGCGCGGCAATCGCATCGGCTTTGGCGTCATAAACCGAAACCATTGGCGCATTGCTGCGCCAATCGCGGCCGGAACCTGCCATAACGGAAGTGCCACGGCGGATGCCGCCTGCAACGCGGCGCTGGCCTTGCGGCGTATCATTTTCGTAAATGCCCGACACTTCAAACAGAGCCACATCGCCGCGCGCACGCCGTGCATTGCGCCCTGCCGCTGCAATCAAGCCCGGCAGAAGCGAAGGCCGCATGTCGCTCATGTCAGCGGCAATCGGGTTTTCCAGTTTAAGCGCCGCACTGCCGCCGCCAAAGGCTTCCGCGTGGGTTGCCGGAATAAACGAATAGGTCACGCATTCGGCCATGCCGCGTGCTGCCAGCGCCCGCCTTGTTAGGCGCGTGCGGATTTGCAGAGGCGTTAGAATTTTGCCCGCGACGCCTGCCAAACGCGGCAAAGGCTGCGGCGCAATCGCATCGACGCCCACGATGCGCATCACTTCTTCCACAATATCGGCGCGCGGTGAATTTTTATGGTCGACGTCTGTGCGCCATGACGGCACTTTGAGAATTGTGTCACTACCGCGCTGCTCAGCCTCGAAACCAAGACGCGCCAAAATAGCAAGCTGGTCTTTCTCGCTGACTTTCAATCCGGTCAGGCGCTCGACTTCAGGTGCGTAGTGGGTCACCTCCGCCAAAGGCGCTTCGGTGTAGCCTTCCACAACAGTCGCAGTCGCAACGCCGCCGCAAATATCGATCACCATTTGCGTTGCCAAATCCAAACCCGGCAGCATGAAGCGCGGATCAACGCCGCGCTCAAAACGATAACGGGCATCTGTAATGATGCCGAGCGCACGGCCTGTGCGTGCAATGTTGAGCGGGTTCCATAGCGCCGATTCGATCAGCACATCGGTTGTGTTTTCATCGCACCCCGAATGCTCCCCGCCCATCACACCGGCGATAGACTCGACGCCGTTATCATCGGCGATGATGCAGTTATCTGCGCCAAGCGTATATTCGCGGCCATCGAGTGCCAGCACCGTTTCGTCCGTCTTGGCGCGGCGCACAGTCAAATTTCCGACGACTTTTTTCGCATCAAACACATGCAGAGGGCGCCCACGGTCAAACGTCACGTAATTGGTGATATCCACCAAAGCGTTGATCGGGCGAAGGCCAATCGCAATCAGCCGCTGCTGCATCCATTTGGGCGACACACCGTTTTTAACGCCCTTAACCAGCCGTAACGCAAATCCGGGGCAGAGGTCAGCATCTTCAATTGTCACGCTAACAGGGCAAGCACCTTCACCCTTAATCACGGGAATTGCCGGTGATTTCAGCGTGCCTAGACCTGCCGCCGCCAAATCCCGCGAAATGCCGGAAACGCCGGTGCAATCCGGCCGGTTCGGCGTCAAATTAATCTCAATCATCGGGTCATCAAGGCCCGCAAAGCTGGCAAAGCTGGTGCCGACGGGGGCATCCAACGGCAAATCAATTATGCCATCATGGGCATCCGACATCATGAGTTCCCGCTCGGAACACATCATCCCGCGCGATTCCACACCGCGGATCGAGCCAATCGCCAGCGTCGTGTCGATGCCCGGCACATAGGCCCCCGGCGCAGCAAACGCCCCGATCATCCCCGCCCGCGCATTGGGCGCGCCGCACACCACTTGGATGGGCTCGCCCGTTCCGGTGTCCACCATCAACACGCGGAGCCTATCAGCGTTCGGGTGCTTTTCAGCGGTGATAACTTTGGCGATGA
>JANMFT010000293.1:0-4964 GCA_031374255.1 Limoniibacter sp.
CTTCTGCAATCAAGGCATATTCATCCAATTCAGCATTAAGCCGAAATGGCGCTTTCAACGTGGCATGGAAGCCATAGGTTCTCGCGCGGGCGGTGGCTTTCAGCCATTGATCTTGCGGCATTGAAGGCAAACGGAAACCGGATACATCCAAACCCGTCGCCGCATCATATCCCAAAACCGCGCTGCCAAACTGCCAAAGCGCAGATTCAGGTTTAGGGGCCAGATAGATGGCATAGCGGGCAATATCAGGCATCGGCCCTGCTCATGATTGGTTTCAGCGCACGGATGGCTCTGATAAATTGCGCGGCGGCATCTTCGAGTTCGCCGTTATTTTCAATGCGAATATCTGCGCCAAACTCTTGCTCAAGCGCGTTGGAGCGCGCAATGCGCAATTTCAAGTCGGCTGAAGCTTCACGGCCGCGCGCGGTAAGTCGTTGCTGCAAAATATCCTCTGAAGCTGTGATATGCACAATTACACTGCGCGGAAAAGTTGCTTTGATTTCCGCAGCGATTGCACGGGAGGCATTGGCAATTACCACATGGCCCGCTGCCAGCCGGTTATGGATTGAAGCTGGAATGGCGTAGCTAAGGCCATTGGCTTTCCAATGCAATGCGAGGGCGCCCGCCTCAATCAATGCTGAAAATTCACCCTCGCTCACGCTGTCATGGTCTTCGTCAGTGCTGGATATTCGGGTCACAATACGGCGGGCAAAATGGACGATATAGTCACCGGCAAATGCAGCAGCAGCTTCGCGCATAATGCTGTCTTTGCCAGCCCCGCTTGGGCCAACCACAGCAACAAAAATACCTTTGCCGGGATTGCCGTTCGCACCACTCATTTAAATAACTCTAGTGCCCTGCCGCCAGACTTCGCGGATAATGGCGCGTTTAGCATTGCGGTGCACTCGAACAATGTCCGCGCGTTTGCCAACAGCAATTTCGCCGCGATCGTGCAGACCAGTGGCTTCCGCAGGGTTTTTTGTAACCAATCGAATGGCACCGGCCAAGCCTCCAACGGCAGCAACATGTTCCAAAGCCAATGCGCCCATCAGCAGGCTGGCAGGCACATAATCCGACGATAGAATATCAAGCTGACCTTCTTCGGCCAAGGTTTTTGCCGCAATATTGCCGGAATGCGAGCCACCACGCACAACGTTTGGCCCACCCATAATGGTGGCCAAACCTGCGGCGCGCGAAGCGATTGCGGCTTCCAGCGTGGTTGGAAACTCGGCAAGGGTCACACCCTCTTTCACCGAAAGTTCCACTTCTTCCACCGTGGTGTCGTCGTGGCTGGCGATGCAAATATTATGTGCCTTTGCCAACGAGACCAGCTCAGGCCGGTTTTTGGCAGCACCGCTTGCACCTACACGTTGGCGGTAAGCAACGATCTCGCGCACTTCTGCTTGGCTCTTGCCGGATTTTCCGCCAAAATATTTGAAATATTGCTCCAAATCACAAAACTGGCGCTGCCCGGGCGTGTGGTCCATCAGCGAAATCATCTGCACAGGATGGTGCGCAATCATCGCTTCCAATGCTGTCACCACATCAGAAGCAGGCACTTCGCAGCGTATATGCATCAAATGTTCCGCACGCAGAAAGCCAGCATCTTGAGCATCCGCAATCGCATCGGCGAGTTTCATGGTGTTGGCAGCAAAACCGTCCACACCGTCATAGTCCATCCGCCCAACCCGCAAACTGTCAAAAACGGTGGTGATGCCTGAGGCTGCGATCTGCGCGTCATAGGCTGTCACCGCGCTGTCAATATTCCACATCACCTGCGGGCGCGGCATGAAATGGGCTTCGATGTTGTCGGTGTGGAGTTCAACCAGACCCGGGATCAGCAGATCACCGCCAAAATCAAGCCCGCGTTCCGGGGCGTTGCCTTGGCCAACTTCAATTATGATGTCGCCGGAAACAACCACATAGCCGGTGAACACATCATCGGCAGTCACGATGGTTGCGTTTTCGAAAATTACAGTCTGGTTCATTTGGTATTCTCGTACTTTTCTAAAAACGCTTCAATCGGCAGCCCGCGAAAATCATCCAGTGCTTGCCTTAATGCTTGATGGTTCCAATCCCACCAAGCCAAGGCCTGCAACCGGTCTGCAATAGGACTTAAGAATCGCGCATGCAGCGGTTTTGCCGGAACGCCAGCAACAATCATATAGGCCTCAACATCTTTGGTTACGACAGCGCCTGCGCCAATCACCGCGCCATTGCCGATGGTCACCCCCGGCAAAATGGTTGCGCCATGCCCAATCCACACATCATGGCCAATGTGGATGCGTGAGGCCCGCCGCCATTCAAAAAACTCGGCTTCATTGGTTGCATCAGCCCAATAATCAGCGGCGCGATAAGCAAAATGGTGCTGCGTTGCCCGCCAGGTTGGATGATTGGTGGCGTTGATGCGCACATGGCTCGCAATATTTGCAAACTTTCCGATTGTTGCGCACCAAGCTTCTGTCTGGCGGATCAGATATGAATAATCGCCGATGTCACATTCGGAAACGACACAGCCCTCATCAATTTCCGTAAAGCGGCCAAGGGTTGTATCGCTAACACGGGCGCTGGCGTGGATGAGCGGTGTTTCAGATAATTTGGTTTTGCGGTTGTTTGTTTTCTCCGGCGCATCAAGCCCGCCCAGCGGCGCAATCATATCAATCATGCGGCCACCTGTTCCGTTGTGCCAAACTGCATCACATCGATAATGCGGTCAGCGACTTTTATCCGCACATCTTCATCATGGAAAATGCCGATAAACGCTGCTCCGGCTTTTTTGCGGGCGGCAATCAAATCAACCACAGCGGCAGCGTTGACACTGTCGAGCGAAGTTGTCGGTTCATCCAAAATCATCAGCGGATGGTCACCTGCAAAGCCGCGTGCGATGTTGACGCGCTGTTGTTCGCCGCCGGAAAATGTCGCGGGCGGCAAACTCCATAAACGCTCCGGCAGATTTAGGTGGGCCAGCAAAGTTTGTGCTTTGGTCAAAGCGGATGGTTCATTTAGGCCTGCATCACGTGCGGCGGCTGCAACAATGTTCAACGCGGATACACGCGGAATAACCCGCAAAAACTGGCTGACGTAACCCATAGAATGACGGCGCAAATGAATGATCTCTGCCGGGCTTGCTTTGGCAATATCGGCGGCTTGGCCCGCGTCACTGAATATAATTTCACCGGCAGCCACAACATAGTTGCCGTAGATCATTTTCAGGATCGAAGATTTTCCAGCCCCCGATGGCCCGCCCAACACCACGCATTCCCCGGCATAAACATCAAATGATACGCCATCCAAAACAGGTAACACCTTGCCGCCATGCAAATGCAAGGTGAAAGTTTTGGCCAGATTCCTGACAGACAAAATGGGCGCGTTCATGCTGCCAGCACCGATGAAACGAGAAGCTGGGTATAGGGCGCTTGCGGATCATCCAGCACACGGTCGGTGAGGCCGGTTTCAACAACACGGCCGTCTTTCATCACCAAAATGCGGTGCGACAAAAGTCTAGCCACGGCCAGATCATGCGTCACCAATATTACAGCCAATCCTAAGTCAGCCACCAATGTGCGGATCAAATCCAACAGCCGCGCCTGCACGGAAACATCAAGCCCGCCGGTTGGTTCATCCATGAAAACCAGTCGTGGCTTGGTCACCAGATTGCGCGCGATTTGCAAACGCTGGCGCATACCGCCAGAAAATTGGGTTGGCTTATCATCAATGCGCAACGGGTCAATTTCAACGCGGGTAAGCCAATTGGATGCCGTTGCACGGATGTCGCCATAATGCCGGTCGCCTATTGCCATCAAGCGTTCACCAATATTGCCGCCAGCTGACACGCCCATACGCAAAGCCTCGCGCGCATCCTGGTGCACAAAGCCCCAATCGGTACGGGCCAGCAAACGGCGCTCGAATTCAGCGAGTGACGCTAAATCCCGCGTCACGCCATCCCGCATGCGGTAGGTGACCATACCCTGATTCGGCTCAAGGCGGCCCGATAGCAAGTTGAGCAACGTGGTTTTTCCGGAACCGGATTCGCCGACAATGGCCAGCACTTCGCCAGTCGCAACCTCAAATGAAATCGCCTCACAGACTGTGCGTGACCCATAGCTTTTAGTGAGGTGCGAGGCGGTTAAAAGCGCGCTCATTCAGCCGCCTCGCGCATAATGGATTTTGCTTGCCGGGTTTCGCAAAAATCAGTGTCGGAACACACAAACATGCGCCCGCCTTTATCGTCGATCACCACTTCATCGAGGTAAGAATCCGTTGCGCCACACAGCACGCAGCTGCTCTCAAACTTGGTGCGCTCAAACGGGTGGTCGTCAAAATCAAGCGATGTGACTTTGGTATAAGGCGGCACAGCGTAAATGCGTTTTTCTCGGCCCGCACCAAACAATTGAAGCGCCGCGCAATTATCCATCTTCGGGTTGTCAAACTTCGGTATCGGCGACGGATCCATCACATAGCGGCCAGCGACTTCAACAGGATAAGCATAGCTGGTGGCGATATGGCCGTGGCGGGCAATATCTTCATAGAGCTTCACATGCATCAGGCCATATTCAGACAGAGCATGCATCACACGCGTTTCAGTTTCGCGCGGCTCAAGAAAGCGCAGCGGCTCAGGGATAGGCACTTGATAAACCAGAATTTGGTTTTCCCTCAAATCTTGCTCGGGAAATCTATGCCGCGTCTGGATGATTGTCGCTTCGCTCGTTTTGGTGGTTACCGCCACATTCGCGGTTTTGGCGAAAAACGCACGGATCGAAACCGCATTGGTGGTGTCGTCTGCGCCTTGGTCAATGACTTTCAAAACATCATCCGGCCCTAAAATAGCCGCCGTCACCTGAACACCGCCCGTGCCCCAACCGTAGGGCATTGGCATTTCGCGCGCGGCAAATGGCACTTGGTAGCCCGGTATCGCAATCGCCTTTAAAATCGCACGACGGATCATGCGCTTGGTTTGCTCGTCG
>JANMFT010000310.1:0-16655 GCA_031374255.1 Limoniibacter sp.
GTTCTGCAAAAGAGGGTAGTCCCGGCGCGAAATATCATCATGGAAACTTTTCTATTTGCCGATTTTCTCGGCAAGCCAATTTGGATGTGGCTCGCTTTTATTTCCATTGTCATCACGCTTTTAGTGCTCGACCTTGGCGTTCTGCATAAAAAAGACCGCGAAATTGGCGTGTCCGAAAGCCTGATGCTTTCCGCTGGATATATCAGTCTCGGTCTCGCGTTCGGCGCGTGGGTCTGGTGGTATCTCGGCCCGCAATCGGGCATTGAATATATGACCGGTTTTGCCATCGAGAAAACCTTGGCGATGGACAATGTCTTCGTCATTGCGATGATCTTCAGCTATTTTGCCATTCCACGGGTTTACCAGCACCGCGTTTTGTTTTGGGGCATATTGGGCGTGATTATATTGCGCGGCATTATGATTGGCATTGGTGCGCCACTGGTCGAAAACTTCTCATGGGTGCTCTACATTTTTGCCGTGTTCTTGATTTTGACCGGCGTCAAAATGTTGTTTTCAGGTGATGAAGAAACCGATCTGTCACAGAACAAAGCGCTCAACTGGATGAAAAGCCGGTTTAATGTCACCGATAAACTGCATGGCCAAAGCTTCTTCGTAAAACAGCCCGACCCCAAAACCGGCAAAACGGTGCAATTCATTACGCCGCTTTTCCTGGCGCTGATGCTTATCGAAATCGCTGACGTGATTTTTGCTGTGGACTCTGTTCCGGCAATCTTCTTGATTACCACCGACCCTTTTATCGTTTACACGTCGAATATCTTCGCCATTCTCGGTCTTCGCGCCTTGTATTTTGCTCTGGCTGCGATGGTTGAGCGGTTCAAATATCTGAAGTATGCGCTGTCAGTGTTGCTGATTTTTATTGGCGGCAAAGTGTTCTTTGCATGGGCCATGGGCTGGGAAAAATTCCCGCCTGCATGGGGCCTCGGCATTACAGTTGCAATTCTGGCCAGCGGCATATTCTATTCACTCTGGGCTACCCGCAACGATGCGCCAAAAGCCGTCGAAAATACCTGATTAGAAAAACCAAAATGAAAAAGGCCGGGGCGCAAACCCCGGCCTTTTTTACGAAACTGAAGCGTCAGCCGATTTTGCCGCCGCCCTGTTTTTGCACAACCACTACAGCTGGGCGGGTCGGCATGCCGGCTTTGAAATCCGGCCATTGCGTGGCTGGCGCTTCGAATGTCGCCAAGCCAGCATCGCCCGGGTGTTGCACAGCCAGAAACAGTGTTTCGTTATTTGGCGTAAACTGCGGCCCGCACATTTCTGCGCCAACCGGCACACGGAAGAACAGTTTTGAAGTTCCGCGCATGTCGCCATCGGTGTCCACAGCCCAAAGTCCGTCAGTGCGACCCGTGGCTTTCTCGTTGTTGCCGTCGGTTGAAACCCACAAGCGGCCATCGGCATCAATGGCGCAATTATCCGGCATGCCGAACCAGCCATTCTTAGTGGTGGCCGTTGAGAACGATGCACCAACTTCCGCAACCGATGGGTCACCGCATTTGAGCAGCACATCCCATTTGGATTTGGTCGAGGCAAAATCACCGTCGGTTTCACTGATTTCAATAATATGGCCAAACACGTTTTCGGCGCGTGGATTGGCAGTGTCTTCCTGTCCGGCCTTGCGTTTATTGTTATTGGTGAGCATGCAATAGACCTTGCCGCTCTTGGCATTGGGCTGCACGTCTTCCGGACGGTCCATTTTTGTGGCACCCAAAACATCACCGGCTCTGCGGGCTTCAATCACCACGTCAGCTTGGCTGGCAAAGCCATTTTCAGCAGTCAGCGGGCCGACGCCATGGGTCAGCGGCAACCACTCCATCGTGCCGTCAGCATCAAAGCGGGCGACATAAAGCGTGCCTTCATCGAGCAAGTTCATGTTTGCGGCGCGGTCATTCGGGTTGAAAATGCCCTTGCTGACAAACTTATAGACATAATCAAACCGCTCGTCGTCTCCGGAGTAAGAAACCACCCGTCCATCCTTGTTGACGATGGTTTCGCAGCCCTCATGCTTGAACCGGCCGAGCGCTGTGCGTTTTACCGGAACAGAAGCTGGGTCAAGCGGATCAACTTCCACAATCCAGCCAAAACGGTTGGCTTCATTGGGTTCTTTTGAAACATCAAACCGGTCGTGGAACTTGCCCCAATTATAGTTTCCGGCAGGCGCGCCGACACGTTTGTAGTTGGCAAATTCCGGTGCGGTTTCGTCCATTTTGCCCATGAAATAACCGTGGAAGTTTTCTTCGGCCATCAAATATGTGCCCCAAGGCGACATACCGCCAGCGCAATTATTGAGCGTGCCAAAAACTTTAGTGCCGGTTGTGTCGGCAATTGTTTGCAAACGCGCATGGCCGGCCGCTGGGCCGGACAACTTCATTTCAGTCATGGTTGTAATGCGGCGATTGAACTTGCTGTCCAGCACCGGCGCCCATTTGCCATTGGTTTTTGCAATCTCGATAATCGTGCCGCCGTGGGCTGCCATCTCAACGTCAACCAACTCCTTTGTCCACTCGCCCATTTTAACTTCGTCTTCGCCCTTATCGTTTTTACCGACAGTGGCCCAAGCAGGAAACATCAATTCAGGGTTGGTATATTCATGATTGACCACCAAAATACCGCGATCATTTGATCCTTCAATCGGGAAAAACCCAACATAATCGTTATTATAGCCAAATTGCTTCGACTGGCTTTCAGCGGTTTGCTTTGCCGGGTCAAATTCCGGCGCATCGGCAAACACCTTATCGCCCCAACGGATCAGCACGTCGGCATCATAGCCCGGCGCAACAAAATGGTTGGGGTCAATGGCCACATCAATTTCGTCAAAATTAAACGCGGAACCTGTAGCCGCCTTGGCTTCATCGGCCAGCATCAGTGCCATTGGGCTGACAGTTGTTGCAATAGCCGCTACTGCCAGTGATCCGCCCAAAAAGCCGCGGCGCGAAAACCGGCGATTGATAATATCGCCCATCGTCGGGTTCTCCGACGCGTTGCGACCAACGTCTTCACTCTCTTCAATGATTTGCGCTGGCGTTTTGATGTCGAGGATATTTCGTTGATGAATAGTCATAATTTTTGCCTCTGTTGTGGGGCAAGCTGCCACGCGACTCTGGCGCGGTCAGGCATGCTACAGAAAAGCTAAATTTCCGACATGACGTTAACATGACAAAACTATTTCAAAATCTGAAGTTGCTATCACAAAATGCTACAGTTTCTCATCGCGCTTGATCTTCGCCCCAAACCGCTCAAACGCTGCGAACATTCCGCGAAGCAACGATATTTCCTGCGTCGTAAATCCTGGCCTTGAAAACAGCGCACGCAGGCTTTCCAAATGCACTGCCTTCTTCTCCATAGGCTTGAAAAAACCGCGTTGCTCCAGCGCCGGCTCCAACCAATCCAAAAACGTGAATAGCACTTTCTTCGGGGCTTGCGGCATCTCCATTGACGCAAACGGCGTCGCGTCTGGTGAAGCTAAGCCCTGCCTGCTCCACTCATAGGCCATCAACAAAACCGACTGCGCAATGTTAAGAGAGGCAAATTCTGCATTGACCGGGAACGTGCAGATCACATCGGCACGGCTGATCTCTTCATTCGAGAGCCCCGATTTTTCCCGCCCGAACAAAATCGCCGTGCGGCTGCATTGGCTTTGATGACCACGGCAGGCCGCAATGGCCCGTTCTGGCCCCAGCACCGGCTTGAAATTATCACGTTGGCGGGCAGTGGTCGCCACCACATAGGTCACATCCTGAAGCGCTTCCTCGAGCGTAGCAAATACCGGCGCTTGCCGGATAATATGGTCAGCACTGGCCGATGCCGCATAGGTCTTGTCCGTCAGCCAGCCCTCGCGCGGCGCAACAAGGCGCAATTCCTGCATCCCGAAATTGGCCATAGCCCGCGCCACCATGCCGATATTCTCGCCAAGTTGCGGGCCAACAAGGACGATAATTGGCGTCAAAATTTTTTCTGTCATCAAGGCCTCAATTCAACACGTTAGTTGCAAGCCGCGTTGCCGCGTTGATTTTGCTTTGTTATAGCGGCGCAATATTAAAATCACCAAAGCGCAAATTGTGAGAAGCTTTCCATGAACAAGATTAAAGTCGCAAATCCGGTTGTCGATCTCGATGGCGATGAAATGACCCGCATCATCTGGGATTTCATCAAGGAAAAGCTGATCCACCCCTATCTCGACCTTAACATTGAATATTACGATTTGTCGGTTGAAAACCGCGATGCCACCAATGACCAAGTGACGATTGATGCGGCCCACGCGATCAAAAAACACGGCGTCGGCGTGAAATGCGCCACCATCACGCCGGATGAGCAGCGCGTTGAGGAGTTTAAACTCAAAAAAATGTGGAAGTCGCCCAACGGCACCATCCGCAATATTTTGGGCGGCGTTATTTTCCGCGAGCCGATCATTTGCTCAAACGTGCCACGGCTTGTGCCCGGCTGGACAAAACCGATCATCGTTGGCCGTCATGCTTTCGGCGACCAATATCGCGCAACCGATTTCCGCTATCCCGGAAAAGGCAAACTCTCAATCAAATTTGTTGGCGAAGATGGCGCAACCATTGAACATGAAGTCTATGACGCGCCAAGTTCAGGCGTTGCTATGGCCATGTATAATGTCGATGACAGCATCCGCGAATTTGCCCGCGCTTCATTGAACTACGGTTTACAGCGTGGCTACCCTGTTTATCTCTCAACCAAAAACACGATCCTGAAAGCATATGACGGGCGCTTCAAAGACATTTTTGAAGAGGTCTTTAATGCTGAATTTGCGGAAGGCTTTAAAGAAAAGAAAATCACTTACGAACACCGCCTGATCGACGATATGGTGGCGTCTGCCCTCAAATGGTCTGGTGGCTATGTCTGGGCCTGCAAAAACTACGATGGCGACGTACAGTCAGACATCGTTGCGCAAGGCTTTGGCTCACTTGGCCTGATGACTTCCGTTTTGATGACTCCGGACGGAAAAACCGTTGAAGCCGAAGCCGCGCACGGCACCGTCACCCGCCATTATCGCCAACACCAAAAGGGCGAAGAAACCTCAACCAATTCCATCGCCTCCATTTTTGCGTGGACCCGCGGCCTCGCCCACCGTGCTAAACTCGACGACAATGCCGAATTGAAACGCTTTGCAGACACCCTCGAAAAAGTCTGCGTCGCAACAGTTGAGAGCGGCTATATGACCAAGGATCTCGCGCTGCTCATCGGCCCTGACCAAAAGTGGCTTTCAACAACTGGCTTCCTCGACAAGATTGATGAAAACTTGCGCAAAGCCATGGCTTGAAAATGCCCGGCATCGCCGTTCGCCCGCTAACCACGGAGGATCATGCTGAATGGCATATCCTCTGGCAAGGCTACATCACATTCTAGAAATCCTCGGTTCCTGACCGCATTACGCAAATGACTTGGGCACGGCTGCACGACCCGTATGTGCCCATGCATGGCTGGTGCGCCGTAGATGACGCTGGTAAATTGACAGGCATTGTTCATGCGCTCGAGCGGCTATCGACATGGAGCGACTTGCCTTACGTATATCTCGAAGATTTGTTTGTGGCACCCGAAGCCTGCACCGGTGGCATTGGCCGGGCGTTGATTGAAACAGTCTATGCGCACGCTGACACAATCGGCTCAAAACGGGTGTATTGGCATACCAAAACTGATAATCTGATTGCACAAAAACTCTATGATCGTATCGCCAGCGATAAGAGTTTCATGATGTATAAGAGGTAACAAGTTTACCAACAACAATGGATTAATTTATGTGCCATTGCACCAAAGTTTAAAAAACTTGCTCAACTGAAAGAATCAGGAAAAAGCATATCGGCGCACTTCCAGACGGAAGGCAAAGGTACAATAGAGGCATTCAATGCAAAACTGGCGCAATCTAAAAGGTCAGTTCCTATGGATTTAAAAGAGCGTGATGCCCTTGGCAACAGTGCAGACACGCATTGGTACTATGTTTCTAAAGCGCGCATGGTTGCACGAAACCTGCCTCATGCGCCGCACGAAATCCTTGATGTTGGCGCTGGAATAGGCTGGTTTAGCCGATGGTTCCTGAATAACGGATATGGTGCGCACGCTGTTTGCGTCGATCCCGGCTACGAGGCTGACAGCTATGAGGATGTGGGCAACGGGCGCAAAATCTCCTATATTCGCTCAATTGGTCAGAGCAAGGCCGATCTGGTTTTGCTGATGGACGTTCTTGAACATGTAGACGACGATGTTGCACTTCTTCAGGAATACTGGGACAAAGCTGCGCCGGGCACAGTGTTTGTTATCACGGTCCCGGCCTTTGAATTTCTTTGGAGCGCACACGATGATTACCTCGATCATCGTCGCCGTTACACCCGTGCACGACTGGCAAAGACCATACTGGCCGTTGGAGCTAAGCCTAGCCTGCTATATTACTATTTCGGCGCTATTTTTCCAATCGCTGTGGCAGTGCGTTTGCTAAAGCGTAAAAGTGATGCTGAAAGTTCAGATATGCGCCCGGTTCCCGGCACGTTAAATGCAGCGTTGACTTTTATCTGTGGGGTCGAGGCGCGACTGGCCCGCTGGAACAAGCTTGCCGGCCTAACTGTGGTGGCACAGTTCGAAAAGCCCCTTGGATAGAGGCAACGGCAAATGTCCTGTGCCTAAGGCGCTTTCAGCACCAAAGTCGACTCATCTTCAAATATTTTTGTCCAACCAAGGGCTTCAAGTTGCGTCTTCTCATTGCCTTTTGCGGCAATGAGCGCCCATTTGGGTCCGTAAGGCTTCATAAAATCGGCGAGTAATTGAGGCGTTGACGCAGTAATTGCCGCTTCTAAACGCAGCCGGAAGCCACCGTTGAACAATTGGTCCGTCCGTCCGTCCACAAAAGTGGGTACCCCCTGCAACGCCAGAAAGCCGCCAAAATCATAGGAGTTATAAACTGGCCCAGAAAGTCCCGCTGCTTGGGCCGCTTTTAGGCCTTCTATAGGGTAAACTGCCGAAGGCGGTGGATTATCGGGTTGAACAATTGCAAGCGCAGCTGCAAAAACCGCACCTGTAAACACCGCAATAGTTGAACCTTTTCTACTCGTATTTACTAATATCCGTCTTGGCGAAAATACAGAAAGTTGTGCCGCAGACAAAATGCCCACTACCACCGAAAACTGAAGAACGAACCGCATATGGTTGGCCATTAAATAACCGAAAAGACCAATTATCAAAATATGTCCAAGATTTGCCTTCGGGTTTTTGAAGCAAGCCAAAAGCGCAGCCGCCAATAGAGCATATGCCACAATACCGGCGCCCTCAAATGCCAAGGGTTCCCATTCTTTAATGAACGCCATTGGCTCGCCATCTGCAATTGTCAGCGTCATCAAAATTGGCTGCCAACCATACGGCGTTATGCACGCAGAAGCCACCAAAGCGAGACCAAAGCCAAACCACAAACCGGCCAGACGCCATCTTTGTTTAGCGGGGCAGTTGACCACCACATGCAGCCCAGCGGCAGCAGCCATACCAAACCCTAGGGTGAAAAGGCCATGGCAATTGGCCCAAACCAACATTACTGGAACCAAAAGCCAAGGGGGTTGAAACTCTTTTCCACCTTCGATTGCCCCCAGCAAGCCGATCGTGAAGAGAGCAAACAACGGAAGAGTTACGATGTGAGGCCGTGCTACGAACCCTGCACTACCGGCAAGCGCACAAAACGCCACGAGTAAGACAACATAGAGTGGTTCCAAAAATCGCGCTGCTTGCCAAGCCATTAAGGCATAGGCGAATGCGGCGCAGACCGTGGCCAGTATTGTAACGCCTGACCAGCTGCCCAACAAATAAGCTGCACCGAGTGCTATTTGACCGCCCCACTCTTTTGCAATCCACTGTTTGCCAGCGAAAGTATATGAAAACGGATCGATGAGCGGGAATGTCCATGTTTCCAACATCAAGCGTCCGCTCGCAATATGCCATTGCGTATCAGGGTCAGCCAATAATTCACCGGCGGAAAAATACAATGACGCACAAATCGCGACAAAAACAAACAATGCTGTTAAAACTTGGACACTGAATTGAGTGCCTGCGTTTGACGGGTTTTTAAGCAGTATTGTTTCAGTTGCCATTGTTGAACTCGATCTTGGTTCGCGCATTTTCCATAATTGGCACGTGGAAAACGAATTTTGAGATGAGGAGCACGTTGATCGTAGGAATTACGATCGCCGTTATGAAAATTGCAGTCATGCTAGACAGTTTAAAAAACTCAACGGCAATCCATGGCGAAAAGCAGGCAATCAAATAGCTTGTCACATTGAGCACAATAAATCGGGCGGGTGCACCGTTGTGCTCGCCCGTCACCTCGAATGTGAATATCCGGTGACCATAATATGAAACAATACCAGCCAATGAATGACCTAACAGCGAAGCGAGCGGCGCAGAAAATCCGGCCAACCAAACCAAGCCGAGTGAAAATATGCTGTAGGCAAACGTCGCTGACACCCCTACTGCAACCAATCGCAGCGGGCGCGGTAAAAGCGACTTGGCCCGCTCAAACATTATGCAACCTTTCGGTTGGTTTGATGAACCGGCCAGACTGCATCGCCCCTTGATACAGGCTGCGCGCGATGCTCAAAACCCTCTGTCCTGCCAATCACATAAAGCGGACGCTGCTTCACTTCATTGTGGATGCGGCCAACGTAAAGGCCAACAATTCCGGTTGTGAGCAAATTGATACCGCCAATAAGCGAGATAACCAAAATCGTGGAAGCCCAGCCACTGGTTCGTCCGTCAAAACCGTTGATTAGGAGATCCCCGATGATAAACGTACCGTATGACAGAGCTGCAAGTGAAACTACGGCACCAATCCAAAGCGCCATACGCAACGGGATATCTGAAAACCCGATTATACAATCAAGCGCGAGCCGTGTCAGGCGGCGCGCATCGTATTTGGTAATCCCAGCCGCCCGTTCAACACGCGCAAAAGGCACAAACGTCTGACGAAAACCCATCCAGCCAAACATACCGCGGACAAACCGGTCGCGCTCAGGCATCGCCCTGAAAGCATCGGCAGCTTTGCGGTCAATCAGCCTGAAGTCACCAACGTTCGGCGGGATGCTGACATGGGTTAGCGCCTTCACTAAACTATAGAACATTTTGGCGGTTAAACGTTTGAAAAGCGTGTCCTTATCGCGGCTGACACGTTGGGCGTAAACAATGTCAAAGCCTTCCCGCCATTTGGCGGCCATGTCCAACACAACTTCCGGCGGGTCTTGCAAATCAGCGTCCATGATAATGATGGCATCGCCCTGCGCGGCATCTATGCCGGCTGTGATAGCAATTTGCTGGCCAAAATTACGCGACATCGCAACATAGCGGTAGCGCGCATCGTCTTTCGCCCGGCCCGCTGCCACAATACCGGTCGTGTCCGTGCTGCCATCATCAATGAAAATAACTTCGGTAGAACCGTCAAGTTTTTCTATCAGCTGATCAAGCCGGTGCAGCAAAATTGGCAATACAGCTTCTTCGTTAAAAAGCGGAATAACAAACGAATAGGTCGGCGCACCAGTTTTGGTGATTTGATTTATTTTAGGCATCGCTGCGCACTGCGTTTATCGACAGGTAAGCATAAGCAATACAGTGTTAAATTGGCCTTAAATCATAAGACTGGATAACTTTAAACCAATGAGCGGATCAGTTCCGCCACAGGCTTTGCAAGATCATCATCAGCCCAATATCCGGTGTGCGAAAACGGGTTCCATGAAGTGAAGATTGATCCGGCATTTATTGAAAAATCAACAAGCTCACCACTTTTCGCCAAAGCCTCATAGCCCTTCCCTGTTTGTGCCAAAGGGAAACCAAGAACATCATCAAAATCATAAAAGTTTTGCCACCAGGTTTTAGGCCTTTTACTGGCAGCTAATCCCGCAGATGGACGCTTGATCGGTACAATATCCTTGAAAGCCAGCGCAAAATTAAAAATCGGAATGTTGCATCCGAAAGTGACCAAGGCCGCAATCCTGTCCGTCATTGGAAATTCTACACCGGCATTTAAACTTTTCTCGGGGTGCTGGCTGTCCCAAATATGATTGGAAATAACGTGGCCGCCCAGCGAATGGGCAAGCACAATCACCGGCGCATCCGGCAAAACCAGTCCTTCAATGCGTTTGAAGGCTTTGGATATCCGTTCGCGAACGGGCCCATAAACCATGTTGCTGTCATTATAGGGGTTGGCGCAATACGAGGCTGGGTCACCGAGATTATTGATCACGAAATCTCGAAATTGCCCTTGTGAAACCCTTGTCCCGACACGCTTGAGGTATTCCGCCTGGTTCTTCTCTAAAATGTCTGCGTAAAACACTTCGCCCCAAGCCACTTCAGAATCAAAAATGGCCGTGCCAAGAGAGTTGCGAACTTTGGAGTAAAGGCGGTCAGAATAGCTGGGTTTGGCGATACTTTCAGGTTTTTCCGGCCCAAAGCTACCCATGCCATGAACGGCAATTATACCTACACTTTTTTTAGCCATGGCTCACCTCCATATTACCATACGGAAGAAACGCCATTTTTTATGAAAAGAAAAGGCTGGCGTTGAAACTAGAGGTGAGCTTTCAAAGCCTCGATTGCAGCTTCAGCCTTCGCGCCATCCGGCCCGCCAGCTTGCGCCATGTCTGGCCTGCCGCCGCCGCCCTTGCCACCCATGGCTTCAGAAGCAACCCGCACCAGATCGACAGCATTTCTGCTGCCGGTCAAATCGTCGGTCACGCCAACAACTACCGAGCCTTTGCCGTCTTCATCAACGCTGATGAAGGCAACAATTCCGGAGCCCAGGCTTTTTTTGGCCTCATCAACCATTGGCTTTAGGTCTTTGGGTGAAACGCCGGTGACGACTTTACCCATGAAATTCATACCATTGATCACTTCATGTGCTTGTGCATTGCCTGTGCTGTTAGCGCCGCCCATAGCCAATTGTCGGCGGGCGTCTTTGAGTTCACGCTCCATCTGGCGGCGTTCTTCGACCAAAGCAGCGACGCGATCAGCAACATCGGAAGTGGTGGTCTTGAGTGTGTCGGCTATTGCGCGCAAGCGTTGGTCTTGGTCGCTCAAATAGCGGCGTGCAGCTTCACCGGACAACGCCTCAAGTCGGCGCACACCTGAAGCAACTGCACTCTCTGCCACGATCTTGATCAAACCAATTTCGCCGGTTGCGCCAACATGTGTGCCACCGCAAAGCTCAACAGAATAGCGCCCTGCCCCGGCTTCTGAATTACCCGAAATATTGCCCATGGACACAACGCGGACTTCGTCACCGTATTTTTCGCCGAACAATGCGCGCGCGCCGGATTCAATTGCGTCATCCACGCCCATGATACGGGTAATGACTGGCGTGTTTTGCAAAACGACTTCATTGGCAATGTCTTCAATACGCGACAATTCTTCACCCGTGATGGCGCGTTGCTGCGAAAAATCAAACCGCAACCGGTCGGGCGTCACAAGAGAGCCTTTTTGGGCAACTTGATCACCCAAGGTCTGGCGCAAAGCCTCATGCAACAAATGGGTCGCCGAATGGTGGCCCGCCAGCCGCGCGCGACGGGTGGCATCAACGGTCAACCGTGCAGCATCTCCAGCTTTCACGCTGCCTTTACTGACGCGGCCGACATGCACAGATAATTTTCCTGCGCGTTTGACCGTCTCAGTCACCTTGATTTCAAAACTGTCGCCGGTGACGACACCTGCGTCACCTAGCTGGCCACCGGACTCCGCATAAAACGGCGTTTGGTTGGCAATGAAGGAGATCTCATCGCCGGCATGTGCAACCTCAACCTGCGAACCATCTTTGACGATGGCACTGATCACACCTTCACTTTCTGTCCGGGTGTAGCCAAAAAACTCAGTTGCGCCGAACTCTTCAGCCAACCCAAACCAAATCGTTTCGCTGGCGGTGTCGCCGGACCCTGCCCAAGCTGCGCGCGCATCGGCCTTTTGGCGTTCCATCGCAGTTTTAAAACCCGCTTCATCGACACTGATATTGCGCGCGCGGAGTGCATCTTGGGTCAAATCCAGCGGAAAACCAAATGTATCATAAAGCTTGAACGCCGTTTCTCCGGCAAGCGTATCACCATCAACTAAATCAGATGTTGCATCATCCAGCAAAACCAAGCCACGCTCCAAAGTGGCGCGGAAACGGGTCTCTTCGAGTTTAAGCGTCTCTGTTATAAGCGCTTCGGCGCGCACAATTTCAGGATAAGCCTTGCCCATCAAACCAGTCAGCGCAGGAACCAATTGCCACATCACCGGCTGGCGCGCACCGAGCAGATTGGCATGCCGCATAGCGCGGCGCATGATGCGGCGCAGCACATAGCCGCGACCTTCGTTGGAAGGTAGCACACCATCGGCTATCAAAAACGAAACCGCGCGCAAATGGTCCGCAATTACGCGGTGGCTCGGGCGGGCAGCGCCTTCGGCTTTAACGCCGATCACGCTTTCAGATGCCGCAATTAAGGTGCGGAACAAATCGGTTTCGTAATTGCTTTTAACGCCCTGCAATATGCCTGACATACGCTCGAGACCCATGCCGGTATCAATTGATGGCCGCGGCAGATCAATGCGGTTGGCGCTATCCACCTGCTCATATTGCATGAAAACGAGATTCCAGAATTCTAAGAACCGGTCGCCATCTTGGTCTGCACTGCCGGGAGGGCCACCAGCGAGTTCATCACCTTGATCAATGAATATCTCCGAACACGGCCCGCACGGCCCGGTATCGCCCATCGCCCAGAAATTATCAGACGTTGGAATGCGGATGATACGATGTTCTTCGAGACCGGCAATCTTCTTCCATAAATCAGCAGCTTCATTGTCGGTATGATAGACCGTGACCAGTAACTTATCAGGTTTCAGGCCATATTCTTTGGTGACCAATTCCCAAGCATGTTTGATGGCTTGTTCCTTGAAATAATCACCGAACGAAAAATTACCGAGCATTTCAAAGAATGTATGGTGACGCGCGGTGTAGCCGACATTGTCGAGATCATTGTGCTTGCCACCCGCGCGCACGCATTTTTGCGCCGTAGCAGCGCGAGAGTACGGCCGTTTCTCAAGCCCGGTGAACACGTTCTTGAACTGAACCATGCCCGCATTGGTGAACATTAATGTCGGGTCGTTCTGCGGAACGAGCGGGCTTGACGACACAGTCTCATGGCCATTGCGCTTGAAATAGTCGAGAAACGTCGACCTGATATCGCTGACACTGACCATTTTATGCTCCACGCCACACTCGGGAATTAAACACTTGCAAATTAAACTGCGAGCGCTTTGACAATGCATCCACAGCGCCGGACTTCTAGCCATGCGGCGTGTTGCTGTCCACTGGTTCAAGCAAACAGAAAACCGATACGACACCTGATGCGACAATTGAAAACGGGCACAGAAGTGCCCGTAAACTCAAATCAACCTGATTTATGATCACGCAAACTCAGCAGCATCGCCTTCGGCATCCGGCTCGGGTTCACCGTCAAGTAATTTCTCGGAAATTAAGCCGGCGCTTCCGCGCAGCAATTGTTCAATTTCCCGCGCCATTGCCGGATTATCCCGCAAAGTTGCCTTAGAATTATCGCGGCCTTGGCCAAGGCGCTGCGAATTATACGAGAACCATGCGCCGGATTTTTCAACAATGCCCGCTTTGACCCCAAGGTCTATCAACTCACCAACCTTGGAAATGCCCTCGCCATACATGATGTCAAACTCGACCTGTTTGAATGGCGGCGCCATTTTGTTTTTAACAACTTTAACGCGGGTCTGGTTGCCCACCACTTCTTCACGTTCTTTGATCGCGCCGATACGGCGGATATCGAGGCGGACTGACGCATAAAATTTCAGGGCATTACCACCGGTAGTGGTTTCGGGGGAACCGAACATCACGCAGATTTTCATGCGAATCTGGTTGATGAAAATCACCATACAATTCGACTTCGAGATCGACGCCGTTAACTTGCGCAAAGCTTGGCTCATCAAACGGGCTTGAAGGCCGGGGAGCGAATCGCCCATTTCGCCTTCAATCTCAGCGCGCGGGGTCAATGCCGCCACGGAATCGATGACAATAATATCAATCGCGCCGGAGCGAACCAAAGTATCGCAAATCTCGAGGCCCTGCTCACCGGTGTCCGGCTGCGAAATCAGGAGGTTCTCAAGATCAACACCCAGCTTGCGGGCATAAACAGGGTCAAGCGCATGTTCAGCGTCAATAAAGCCACAAATACCGCCTTTTTTCTGCATTTCAGCAATGGTGTGCAAAGCCAGCGTGGTTTTGCCGGAGCTTTCAGGGCCATAAATCTCAATAATACGACCACGCGGCAGACCGCCGATACCAAGCGCAATATCAAGACCAAGCGAACCGGTTGGCACTGTTTCGATTTCAACAACTTGATCATTCTTACCGAGCCGCATAATCGAGCCCTTGCCGAATGCGCGCTCAATCTGAGAGAGTGCCGCATCCAATGCCTTCGTCTTATCCACCGATTTATCCTCTACCAACCGCAACGCACCGTTCGCCATGATATACACCCCTTTGCCAGATCGGAAAGCCTGTTGAAATCTTTCGATACGATTTTGTATCTGTTTTGTTCTTATTTTGCAAGAGGTGTAACCCGTTGATAAAATTATATATTCATATTTTGTTCTCAAAATCAAAGCCAAGGTTTATCCCCAAGCATGTCGGATAGAGCGGCAAACTTATTGTCGATTGGTGGCGCGCACGTTGACAGACTGGCACGGCTCAAAGCACCTCACATTGCGCAAACATCCAATCCTGTGAGTATAAGTGAGAATGTTGGTGGTGGAAGTTTTAACGCAGCCCGCGCAGCAAGACGGTTTGGCATTCACGTTTCAATGCTATCAGCCCGTGGCGGCGACGCCGGTGGAACGCTTGTAGAAGAGGCAATAGTTGCAGCCGGGATTACGGATTTATCCAGCGTGCACTTAGACCGCACCACCCCCAGCTACACTGCGATACTTGAGCCGGACGGTGAACTCGTAACCGCCATTGCAGATATGGGTCTTTATGAAACCGCGATTGCCCGCTCATTCAAACGCGCGCCGGTACAGAAAGCCGCAGCATCGGCTGACGCAATTTTATGCGACGCCAATCTCACTGAAGCTGGCATTGCCGGAATTTTTGCCGACGTTGCAACAGGAAAGCCGGTCTACGCAATAGCGATCTCTGCCAGCAAAGTGCGGCGCTTTTCGCAGTTTTTGCCAAGCATAGCGTGCCTGTTTATGAACCGTTTTGAAGCCGCCGCCTTAAACGGTTTGCCCGCAACCACATCATACGGTGCTTTTGTTGAGGCCTTTCGCGCCAAAAATCTTCGCCGCGCTGTCATTACCGCAGGCGGCGAACCGGCAATGTTGCTCGACGGTGAAAATATTACATTGCTTGTTCCACCACCGGTAAGAGTGGTGGACGTCACCGGAGCGGGAGATTGCTTGGCAGGCACAATGGTCGCCGCAATTCTGGGTGGCTCATCATTCATCGACGCCGCCAAACTGGGCCTTGCAGCCGCCTCCCTCACGGCATCGCGCCAAGGCCCCTCACCGGTTATTTCGCAGCAGGAAATCGAAACCCTCTCCGCTTCTCATCAATGGAACATCGAATGACACGCGAATTAAAATTTATGGACATCGCGCCTGAAGTTGCAGCAGCACTCAAGGTTGGTCAGCCCGTGGTCGCCCTTGAATCAACCATAATCACCCACGGCATGCCCTACCCGCAAAATGCCGAAATGGCCGCCAATGTTGAAGCGATCATTATGGCTGAAGGCGCAGTTCCCGCAACCATAGCCGTTATTGAAGGCCGTTTGAAAATTGGTTTGACGACAAGCGAACGCGAGACACTCGCCAAAACCACCGGTGCGATGAAAGTGTCGCGCGCAGATTTGGCCTTTGCCATTGCGCAAAAACGCACCGCAGGCACAACGGTTGCCGCCACCATGATGGGCGCGCACATGGCGGGAATTTCAGTGTTTGCAACAGGCGGCATTGGCGGCGTCCATATTGGCGCTGAACTTAGCTTTGATATTTCAGCGGATCTAGAAGAGCTGTCGCGAACACATGTCATTGTGGTCTGCGCCGGTGCAAAAGCGATTCTCGAGCTTGGCAAAACCTTGGAAGTGCTTGAAACAAAAGGGGTTCCTATCGTAGGCTATGGCACGGATACCCTGCCCGCATTCTGGTCACGGCAGAGTTCATTTGCCATTCCTCTGCGTTTAGACACGCCCGAAGCAATTGCCGCATTTGAACATTCACGCCGCACATTTGGCAAGCATGGTGGCATGCTCGTTTGCAACCCGATACCTGTTGAAGCCGAAATTCCGGGTGAGCGCATGGGCGTGTTTATCAAAGCCGCACAAGCCGATGCCAACGATAATCACGTCTCTGGCAAAGCCGTGACACCTTATTTGCTCAAACGCATTTTTGAATTGACCAACGGCGAAAGCCTGAAGGCAAACATCGCGCTGGTTGAAAATAATGCGCGCCTTGCAGCAAAAATTGCGATGGAGTTGGCAGGATAAGGCTATGAAATTACATCATTTTCCGATTTTGGAACTCGGAAACGCTAATTTGGGGGCCACCCATCAAATACTCCTTCCAGAAATGTGCGTGTTTTTTCATCACTTGGAAACAGC
>JANMFT010000335.1:0-4106 GCA_031374255.1 Limoniibacter sp.
GATGAGCCACAGCGCGAAATGACCGAAGCTCCGGTTGCTGAACTGTCATTCAACCCTGCACTGCTCAAGAAAGTTGATGAACTTGAATTGTCTGTCCGTTCGGCAAACTGCTTGAAGAACGACAATATTGTTTACATCGGCGATCTGATCCAGAAAACCGAAGCCGAAATGCTGCGCACGCCGAATTTTGGCCGCAAGTCGCTCAATGAAATCAAAGAAGTGCTGGCCGCAATGGGCTTGCATCTCGGTATGGATGTTATCGATTGGCCACCGGAAAACATTGAAGACTTGGCCAAACGCTACGAAGACCATTATTGATTTAACCCAACTGGCGCGCCCGTGGGGTGCGCAACTTTAGGAGACCGCCATGCGCCACGGAAATTCAGGCCGCAAGCTTAACCGCACCGCCAGCCACCGTAAGGCCATGTTCGCCAACATGTCTGCTTCTCTCATTACCCATGAGCAGATTGTAACGACCTTGCCAAAAGCAAAAGAACTGCGCCCGATCGTTGAAAAACTGATCACGCTCGGCAAACGTGGCGATCTGCACGCCCGCCGTCAGGTCATTTCATCCATTCGCGATGAAGATGCTGCAAAGCGTTTGTTTGACGTGGTTGCACCGCGTTACAGCGAGCGTCACGGCGGCTATCTGAGGATCATGAAAGCTGGCTTCCGCCATGGCGACAATGCTGCAATGGCCGTGATCGAGTTTGTAGATCGCGATACTTCAGCCAAAGGCGCAGCCGACCGCGCCCGCAATGAAGCTGAAGCTGCTGCCGAAGCCGCCGCTGCTTAATTCTTGGAACTGCATTCGATTTGCTAAAGGGCCTTGCGGCCCTTTTTGCATTTTGGTGACCGGAGCGCGGTTAGATCTTGCCACCGTCGCACATCCAAGCCGTACGATTCTCATGTGTGTGTGGAAAGAGTGGCGCTGCAATGTGTGGAGATATTTAATCCGGTCCTTGCTACGCGAGGAGGTCAGGAGGCTTGGTTGGCTTAAGGCCAAGCCTCCGCTCGGACAGATGTCAGGCGGCGTTCGAGATGATGATTGTCGGCGGCGCAGTGACGCCACCGCGTTGCATAGCGGCCGCAAGGTCGGGGTTGGCAAAGAACGTTTGCGCGGCGGGCAGGTGGCAACAACATCCAATTCGATTCCGAACCTGACGGGTGCAGTGCGGGCCGGGCTGGGGGTTGGGCTCTTGCCCCAAATGGTTGGCCGGGCGACACCGGGACTTGTATTGTGCTTTCCGCCACCTGTTGAAACCGACAGCCACTGGTGGCTCGTGGCTTCACCGGAAGCCTATCAGCAGCCGCGGGTGCGCAGCTTCATGGCTTTTGCCGCCGCGCTGATCCGGCAGGATAAATCCGGCGGGCTGCGGACCTAAAACCATGGCAACCATTTGTTCGGCGTGAACTCAACCGCACTTGATTTGTTGGAGCACTTCAACCTTATTGAGTGGAAGCCTGAAAACAAAGTAAGAATGCAAATCGCAATCCACCTGAGGCATTGCTCAAGAATCTGGTGATTGCCGTCAGAATGGTCTTGGAGCATCGAGGCTTCACCCAAAAGCGCAGCTGACCGCGCCCGCAATGAAGCCGAAGCTGCTGCAGAAGCCGCCGCTGCTTGATATTTTTTGAAATGTGACTGTATAAAAGGGCCTTACGACCCTTTTTTTGATCAATTTTGGAGAGCAAATATGATTCCGGCGGTGGGTTCGACGATTTTGTTGACCGGAATAACAGGCTTTTTAGCTAAGCATGTCATGCTGGCATTGCTCGATGCTGGCTTCAATGTTCGTGGTACGTTGCGCAATATGTCAAAAGCGCCAGACGTTCATTCTGTAGCAAAAGCTGCCGGATTTGATGTGTCCCGCGTAACTTTTGCCATTGCAGATCTTACCTTTGACGCAGGTTGGGCGGAGTCAGCAAAAGGCTGTCAGGGTTTAATTCATACTGCATCACCATTCGTCATTGATCCGACCAAGGACAAAATGGCTTACGTCGGACCAGCCCGCGATGGCACATTGCGCGTTCTTAACGCTGCCTATGAAGCGGGTATTGCCCGCGCCGTTGTTACATCTTCGGTGGCGGCAATCCAAGACGGCCATATTGATAAGAATGGCCGGATATTTACCGAAGCGGATTGGACCAATACTGATAATCCTGAAGTGGCCGCCTATCCTGTTTCCAAGACGTTGGCTGAACGTGCAGCTTGGGCTTTTGCAGAGCAGCATCAGGGGTTTGAACTTTCAACTATTAACCCCGGCTTTATCTTAGGCCCACTTCTTGACCGCGATGCTGGAACTTCCGCTGACATCATTAAAATGCTCTTGGATGGGAAATATCCGGGAGTTCCTGATCTGTTGTTTTCTATTGTTGATGCCCGTGACGTTGCCTTGGCGCATGTTCGGGCATTGACCTTTGATCAAGCGAAAGGCGAGCGCTTTATTTGCACCGGTGAGCCTATGACGATGATGGAGATTTCATCAACCCTGCGGCAAGCTGTGCCCGAGCGGGCTAAGAAACTGCCGAAGTTTGTGCTGACAAAATTCATATTACGTGTCGGCGCTTTGTTTGATCCGGCCATAAAGCTTACATTGCCAGATATCGGTGTGCGCGTTGGGCACGATAATTCCAAATCAAAACGCATTCTCGGGATGACGTATCGCGGCAGTCGCGAAGCAGTTTCAACGATGGGGCGTAGTCTGGTTGATTTAGGATTGGCTTAAAGCCGCTCTGATCTTCGCTGCATTTGCCCGCAACTCATCTTGATTTGCCATTTGTGCTGATGATTGCGCCAATGGCTCACCCAAATGGCGGGGGATGATGTGAAAATGCAGATGGAAAACCACTTGGCCGCCAGCATCCTCGTTAAATTGGTGAATGGTAATGCCGTCGGCAGCAAACGCCTGCATCACGGCGCGCGAAACTTTGCGTACTGTCTTAATCACACATGCCAGACTTTCCTCGGAAACATCCAGCATATTGCGGGCAGGGGATTTAGGGATGATCAGGCAATGGCCGGGCGCGCGGGGCATAATGTCCATCAAGGCCAGCGTGTCGTCATCTTCATAAACAATTTGGGCGGGCAACTCTTTACGAAGGATTTTGGCAAACACGTTTTCAGGATCATACGCAATCATATTTCACCTATGCCGCCCGAGACTCAACCGTCGTTAAGCCGCTCACCCTTACGGAAAGGCGTGTGTTCCGCAAGCATTTCGCCGACCTGCGCGATTTCGCGTCGCTCACGTTCGAGATAATCGGCGACAGCGTTGCGTAGGCCTTGGTGGCGGATGAAATGCGCCGAATGCGTGGTGACAGGTTCATAGCCGCGCGCGAGCTTGTGCTCGCCCTGAGCGCCGGCTTCAACCCGCGCTAGGCCACGCGACAGGGCAAAATGAATGGCCTGATAATAACACACTTCAAAATGCAAAAACGGGTGGTTTTCAACCGCACCCCAATGGCGGCCATAAAGCGCATCAGCTCCAATGAAATTGATAGCACCTGCAATAAAGCGCCCGTTGCGTTTGGCCATGATCAGCAGCACATCGTCCGCCATGGTTTCAGCGACCAAAGTGAAGAATGCTTTCGTCAAATAGGGCCGCCCCCATTTGCGATTGCCGGTGTCGATGTAAAATTGAAAGAATGCGTCCAGAGCTTCCTGAGTGATTGCATTGCCGGTCAGCCACTCAATCGCGATGCCATTTTCCAGTGCTTTTTCGCGCTCTTTGCGAAGGTCTTTGCGTTTACGCGATGCAAGGCTGCCAAGGAACCCTGTGAAATCGCCGTAACCGCGATCAATAAAATGAAATTGTTGGTCGGTGCGGTGCAGCCAACCATTGGCCTCAAGCAGATCGACTTCGGGTTGATTTGCAAAAGTGATGTGTACAGATGATGAATTCGTTTCTGCGCAAAGGCCGCTAAGGCCTTGGCCGAGGCTCACTTTTAGCTCCGGCGTCGCAGCCAACAGACGCGGCCCGGTGGCAGGAGTGAACGGCACAGTGGCTTGAAGTTTCGGATAATAGTCGCCACCTGCGCGGGCATAAGCATCTGCCCAGCCATGGTCGAAAACATATTCGCCTTGGCTATGGCTTTTGGCATAG
>JANMFT010000381.1:0-3808 GCA_031374255.1 Limoniibacter sp.
GCGGGCAGCGTAACGCCTGCACTTTGCAACCATTCTGCCCAACTGGCGGCCTTGCGATATGGCTCATCCAAATGCGCCAGATTATGCGTCACCAAATCGCTTGGATTTTGCGGCGTGCCATTCCGGTTCAAATAATCCGGCGCAGCAACGGCAACAATTTCCTCGTCAGCGAATTTTGCGCACTCATAACGCGACCAATCTTCCGGACGCCCGCCGCGAATACCGAGAGGAATGTTCTCCGCAGCAATGTTCAAATCGCGGTCGGCGGTATGCAGCCGGATTTCAATATCCGGCAAATCATGGCGTATTTGTTGCATACGCGGCACCATCCACAAGGTGGCAAATGCGGTTGAAACGGAAAGCGTAACATGGCTTTGCGTTTTTGTAGGTTGAAGCTCTGCGATTGATCTACTGATCAGGCCGAGCCCGATCACACAATTATCATGAAGTTTGCGTCCGGCTTCTGTCAGTCGCACGCTGCGGTGCTCACGCTCAAACAGCGCCAAGCCAAGCTCATCTTCGAGTGCCTTTACGGCATAAGAAACTGCGGCCTGCGTCATGCCTAGTTCTGCGCCCGCTGCAGTAAATGAATTTCTCCGGCCCGCAGCTTCAAATACAACAATACCGCGAAACGACGGGAGAAGATGACGGAGATTTTCCATAAAGCCAGCTTATGGCAAGCATCATAATTTTCAAGCGTCACAGGGGCAAAAACTTGGCCTAGCTTTACTACTGTATTGGAGGAAGGTGCGTCATGAACGTTAATTTAGCAGCATTGGAACCCGTGCTCAAAGACCGGCCAAACCGTTCAGGTAGAGCAGGGCGTGCAATGCTTCGGGCAGCAGGCACTGCCAATCTTGGTCGGCCTTATATCCTTCGCAATATACCAACCTATGATGTGCTTACTGAAGAAAACTTGGTGAGCATTGAAAAAACCGCTGACCGGATTTTGGCAGAGATTGGCATTGAGTTCCGTGATGATCAGGTTGCGCTTGAACATTGGCAAAATGCAGGCGCGAAGATCAAAGGCTCGCTCGTAAAGTTTGAGCCGGGTTTGTTGCAAGAAGTGCTCCAAACCGCACCAGCCAGTTTCACGCAGCATGCGCGCAATCCTGCCAACAATGTCGAAATCGGCGGCAAAAGCGTGGTGTTTGCCCCCGCTTATGGCTCGCCCTTTGTGATGGATCTCGATAAAGGCCGCCGTTATGGCACGATCGAAGATTTTCAGAATTTCATTAAACTGGCGCAATCTTCGCCGTGGCTGCACCATTCCGGAGGAACAATTTGCGAGCCTGTCGACGTGCCGGTCAATAAGCGGCATTTCGATATGGTCTATAGTCATATTAAATATTCTGACCGCGCCTTTATGGGCTCGGTGACCGCTGAGAGCCGCGCCGAAGAATCCATTGAAATGTGCCGTATCCTGTTTGGCGCTGATTTTGTTGATAAAAACTGCGTTATCCTCGGCAATGTCAACGTGAACTCACCTCTCGTTTGGGACGCGTCGATGACAATGGCGCTACGGGCCTATGCCCGTGCCAACCAAGCTGCGGTGATTGTGCCGTTCATTTTGGGTGGCGCGATGGGGCCGGTGACCAATGCCGGCGCGATTGCCCAAGCCCATGCTGAAACCATGGCGGGCTGCGCGCTCACGCAGTTGGAGCGCCCCGGCTCACCGGTGATCTACGGCAACTTTCTGTCTTCAATGTCGCTTCGCTCAGGCTCGCCCACCTTTGGCACACCGGAACCGGCGATCGGCTCGATGGTCATCGGCCAACTGGCGCGGCGCTTGAACCTGCCGCTCCGCTGTTCCGGCAATTTCACCACATCCAAACTGCCAGATGCCCACGCCATGAATGAAGGCACCATGTCGATGCTTGCAGCGGTGCATTGCGGCGCAAATTTCATATTGCATTCGGCCGGGTTTCTCGATGGCTTGCTGTCAATGTCGTATGAGAAGTTTATGATGGATGCTGATTTCTGCGGCGCGCTTCACACCTATCTCGACGGTATTGTGGTGGACGACAATTCGCTTGCGATGGACGCGTTCACTGAAGTTGGCCCCGGCAACCATTTCTTTGGCTGCGCCCACACAATGGCCAATTACGAAACCGCGTTTTTTGACTCCAGCTTGGCAGATAATGAGCCGTTCGAAAAATGGGAGGCAAACGGCAGTGCTGACGCTGCAACCCGCGCTAATAAAGCGTGGAAAAAATCACTGGCCGACTATGAAGCGCCTGCTCTGGATGAAGGCATCGACGAAGCCTTGCTTGATTACATGGCACGCAAGAAAATGGAACTTGCTGACGCTTGGTATTGAAATGGAGCAAGCGCAGAAAAAGTGGGAACCGGTTTTTCGTTCGCGACTTGCGACCAAAAAAGAGACTTTAATGAAAATCACAAACATCCGCGTCACTCATGTTAACGTGCCATTCGATGCGCCGTTCTGGTGGACGGCTGGCCTTTATGGCGGGGCGTCAAAATCCATTGTGGAAGTTGAAACCGATGAAGGAATCATAGGCCTTGGTGAAGCACCTTGGTGGCATTTCGGTGAGGTGATTAAAGCCGAAATCGCACCGGCTCTTCTTGGCGCTGACCCGCTTGATCTGGCTGATTGCGAAAGCCGCTGCGTGCCACCCTACCAGATCACCGCCAACACCGGTGAAAACGCCGCAAGCGTAGCCTTTGGCGCGGTTGAGTTGGCGCTATGGGATATTCGCGGCAAGGCTTTCGGTATGCCGCTTTATAAACTGCTCGGCGGTGCAGTGAAAAAAGACATCGCGGTTTCGGAATATTTTGCCTTCCGGCCAGACCATAATGGCGCTGGCAACACCATGACACCGGAAGCGATCATCGATTATTGCCTCAAAATGCGCGAAGAACATGGCTCGACCATTTTCGAAGGTAAGCTGATTATGGGCGACCCGCTTTTAGAAGTGCGCACCGTCAAACTCATGCGGGAAGCTTTGGGTGAGGCCGCGCAAATCCGGCTCGACAGCAATATGCAATGGAGCCTGACGACTGCGCGCCGCGTGTTGCGCGATCTCGAACCTTACAACGTGCGAAACTATGAAGACCCGGTCGCGACATTTGAGGAAATGGCACAGTTGCGCCAGCATTCCGCCATTCCGTTTTCAACTCATATTCCGGATTTACGCCGCGCTGTCGCCTTGGGTGCGCCTGATTATTTCGTCTGCAATTTTGCGGCGCTTGGCGGCATTGCAAAAACCATAAAATTCATTGCGGCCTGTGAGGCGTTTGGCAAAGGCTTCTGGTGCTATTCCAATGATTTGGGCATAATGACCGCGGCCTATCTGCACGTATCTGCGGCCTCGGCTCACATCACTGAAGCCTCGCAAAGCTTGTTTGCATGGCAAATCGGCGACGTGATTGAAGGCGGCCCCTTCCGCCAGAAAAATAACACGGTGCGCGTGCCGGAAGGCCATGGTTTAGGTGTAACGCTGGATGCCAAAGCTATGAAACATTGGGCCAAACATTTTGAAGATCATGGCCCGATGAGCCATTTCCACGATCCCGCGATGCCGGGGAAATATCGAAGATTACCGCTGAATTGAACAGGAGAACGATTGGAAATTGCGCTTAAGTCCACCCCCACCCCTAACCCTCCCCACAAGGGGGAGGGAGCTGTAGAGCTCTCGCTTGAACCACAATTAGGCTTTGAGTTTTCAATTAAGCTTTAGAATGGTTAGGCGCGATGTTTACAGCTCCCTCCCCCTTGTGGGGAGGGTTAGGGGTGGGGGTGGACTTAAGCGCAATTTCCAATCGCTCTCCTGTTCAATTCAGTGGC
>JANMFT010000411.1:0-2220 GCA_031374255.1 Limoniibacter sp.
GGCGTTGTCCATTTGTCTACGATGCCCGCCACCTCGGCGTCGTTATCATAGTTGACGCCAGCAGCAGGCACATCAAAGCCCAAATAATCACGGTGGCAATAGACCTGGCTTTCGCCAGTATCAGCCAGCACAATAAACTCATGACTTAAGTCGCCGCCAATCGGGCCAGTGTCTGCGCGCATCGGGATTGAACGCAGGCCGCAGCGTTCAAATGTGCGCAAATATGAGACGAACATCCGGTTGTAGGCGGCCCGGCCGCGCTTGGCATCCAAATCAAACGAATAGGCGTCCTTCATCAGAAATTCGCGCCCACGCATCACACCAAAACGCGGGCGGCGCTCATCGCGGAACTTCCACTGGATGTGATAAAGATTGAGCGGCAAATCCTTGTAAGATTTCACATAAGACCGCACGATCTCCGTGACCACTTCTTCATTGGTGGGGCCATAGAGCAGTTCGCGACCGTTGCGGTCTTTAATGCGCAGCATTTCTTCGCCGTAGGCCTCATAGCGCCCGCTTTCACGCCATAGGTCCGCCGCTTGGATGGTTGGCATCAAAATCTCGATTGCACCTGCGCGGTTTTGCTCTTCGCGGACAATCGTGTTGATTTTTTCGAGTGTGCGCTTTCCAAGCGGCAACCATGAATAAATCCCCGCAGCCTGCTGACGGATCATGCCGGCGCGCGCCATCAAACGATGCGAGACAATTTCGGCATCCTGCGGGTTTTCTTTCAGTATAGGGAGAAAATAACGCGATAAACGCATGGGCAGCGCAACCTTAAGACAACAGAGAATCGCGGTACAGCCCGCATTGTTCCGCCTTTCCTAAAGGCCATTCCCGCGAAAATAAAGGCGGGTAAAATACGCGCGATTTTTATGTTGCAGTGCAGCACACAATTAGACAGCAAACTGTCATAATTCACGTGACACTGCGGCAGAAGAGCGCTACTTTTTGTGCAATGTGAGCAGCCGCTAAGCACGGTCTGCCGAAAACGCGGTCAAAGTCTTGGGAGGATCTGATCTAGGCGCGCCAGCCGCTGCCACCAAAGTTGTAAAAGACAATGGAATTGGTCACTGCGTATGATATTTTTAAAGAGGCTTTCGGGCCTCTTTTTTTATTGGGGATGAGAGGCTAAACTATCTTAATCGGTGATAATCGGCAGGCAAAAGAATGCGGGACGCTTATTGTAGCTCAATTCGATCCGCGGGTGACTTAGGCGGCGTTTTCGAAGGCGATGATGAAACTAACTACTTTTATCTGTATCGAATTCCCCCAACAGGTAAGCCAAAAATTTTAAAGGCTATGCAGATCGAAGTTCATCATAAAAAATTCCAAACCGATGCAGTTGAAATCATCTGGTCGGCAGATGAGAATATTATGAGCTTGCGAATAAACAAAGATGTTGTTGCAACTTATAACTGCGAAGAGGTCGAATAAGCATCAAAATTCAAATTGCCGGCGTTATCGATCGAGAGCATTTGGTCGCAGAACTTTGGGAAAACGACGTTCAAATTTGTGAAATTTCAATCAGCTCGCAAAACGAGATGGAAATTGAGTTTTACTCAAACAAGGATAGAAAAACTTTGGAAAATTTCTTTGATTGAGTTCACAAACGCATTGATTAAGGCACGGTCGCAATTGAAATAATCTAGGCTCAGCCCGTTTGTTTATTAGTAAGTTGATACTTAGCTTCCAGCCGTTCGAACGCAATATCCAACGGGACAGGCGGGCGGCTATCGGCCAGTGAAACAGCAATCCGTTCGGGCAAAACCGCAAGCCTTTTTGCATTATCTTCAACTTCAGATTTATCCAACTCGCCCACTCCCTCACCCGTTATCTTGAAACCGTTCTGGCGCGACAAACGGGATATCGTTGAACGAATAATCAAGCTTAACAAATACCATATAAAATATGCCGAACAAAATGCCGCTCACTATCGTTGTGCGGAACGCCGCTTTGCCGAAATGGGAGCGGGTTGGGGCGCTAGCGGGTGTGCCGGGAACCACCGAATTATCATCGGCCTGCGCGCGCATACCGAAGGGCAACACGGCAAACAGCACAATCCACCAGACCACGAAGTAGATTGCGATTGCGGTGCCGATGGCCATTAGCGGACTTCTTCCAGTTCGATTAAAGTGCCGTCAAAATCTTTTGGGTGCAAAAACAGAACCGGGTTGCCATGTGCACCGATTTTAATGTCGCCCAAAACGCGCGCGCCCT
>JANMFT010000412.1:0-9133 GCA_031374255.1 Limoniibacter sp.
TGCACAATCCGCCGCCGCCCATGGCGACATTGAAGTGCTTGTGAACAACGCGGCGTGGGACAACCGGCATACGCTGGACGAGCTTACCGTCGAAGGCTGGAACCATATGATGAGCGTTAATATCCGCCATCATTATTTTGCTGTGCAGGCGGTTGCCCCCGGCATGCGCAGACGAAAATCCGGTTCAATCATCAATTATTCTTCGATCTCTTATATGATGGGCAATGCCGGTTATCCGTCTTATACGGCAGCTAAATCCGGCATTAACGGCATGACGCGGAGTTTGGCGCGCGAGCTTGGGCCTGATGGTATCCGCGTCAACACATTGTCACCGGGCTGGGTGATCACCGAGCGCCAAAAAGAACTTTGGGTAGGCGAAGAAGGCGAGCACCTGAAAAAACATATGGAGCGTCAGTGTTTGAAAGTGGAAATTCCACCTGTTGATATGGTGTGTCCGACATTATTTCTGGCGTCCGACGCATCCCGCATGATGACGGGCCAAGCTTTGGTGGTTGATGGCGGCGTGGTCGTTACCGGATGAACCTGCCTGCCACATATGCTCTGGTTGACTGGGGCACGACCAATTTACGGGTTTGGCTGACAAACCATACGGGAAATGTCATTGCGGAGGAAACTACCCCCGATGGCATGGGCACACTGGAGCGAGATCAATTTGCAGGCGTGCTTGAACGGGTTTTGCAAAACCTCGGCGCTGCCCCAGAATTGCCGGTGATGATTTGTGGTATGGCCGGTTCGCGCCAAGGCTGGCGGGAGGCGCCTTACACGCAAACGCCGGTAGCGCTTTCTGATCTGGCGGCGCACAGCATCGACTTTCAATCTCACCAACGCATCGTTCGCATTTTGCCGGGCATAGCGCGCAAAGATATGTCCCGACCCGATGTGATGCGCGGCGAAGAAACCCAACTTTTGGGTTTGAGCGTTGCTCACAATATTCACACGGGCCTTGCCTGTCTGCCCGGAACGCATTCGAAATGGGTGAAACTCGCGCGCGGTGCTGTCACGGATTTTGTGAGCGTGATGACGGGCGAACTCTATGCGCTGTTGCGCCAACACTCAATCTTGCGGTATTCAACCGGAAGTGACGCCAAAGTGTCGGCAACCGATGCTATGTTTTTGGAGCATGTCCAAATTGGGCTGTCGCGCGAAGGCGGGCTTGGCCGGTTGTTTTCGATCCGCGCGGCGACGCTGCTGAACAATGTCAATACCGCAGAGTCCAGCGCGGCGCTTTCCGGCCTGCTTATCGGCACGGAAATCCGTGATGCGTCTGCTATTTTAAGTCAGGCCGGCGGCGATATTCACATTATTGGTTCGGGATCACTTGGCGCTTTGTATCATGCCGCATTGTCGATTGCCGGTTTTGCACCCCATAGTCACGATGGCTCAGTTTTGGTGCGCGCAGGTCTATTAAGCGCGGCCATCCAAATTCAAAACAGCGCCATAAGAGCGGCCGAATGAGTATTTCTTCGCCTTGGCCAAACTTGAAGCGCGATTTGATTGCGATTTTGCGCGGGGTAAAGCCAAGCGAAGCTGAACATATCGGCGAAGCGCTGATCAAAGCAGGCATTACCGCCATTGAAGTGCCGCTGAATTCACCTGATCCTTTCAATTCAATTACCAAGCTTGTGAACGCGTTTCCCGGGGTGTTGATTGGTGCGGGAACGGTGCTCACTGTCGAAGATGCCGACCGTCTCAATGATGCGGGTGGCACATTGATGATTTCGCCCAACATCGATGCCGATGTCATGGCCCGCGCTCGCGTCCATAAATTTGTGTCACTACCGGGCGTTTTTACCGCAACCGAAGCACTGCTGGCGCTTAAACTCGGCGCAACCGGTTTGAAATTCTTCCCGGCAAGCGCGCTGGGACTAAATGGCATAAAAGCACTATCCGCCATACTCCCCAAAGGCTGCCGCATTGGTGCAGTTGGCGGCGTATCTGATGCTGATTTTGCCAGCTATGGCGCAATCGGCGTTAGCACATTTGGCCTTGGTTCAAGCCTTTACAAACCGGGCCTTACAGCCGATGAGGTGGGAAAACGTGCCATCAAAGCGGTTTCCGCTTGGGACGACGTGTTTGTCGGAAAATCTGTATAGGCCTCGGTATGACTGAAATTTCTCTATTTTCACCCGATGTCAGTGAGCTTGGCGAAGGGCCAACCTTCGATGTGCCGACCAAGACGCTGTTCTGGTTTGATATTACAGGCAAGCGCTTGCTGGAACAACGCGATGGTGATGGTCGATTTCAAGCCCATAGCCTGCCGGTGATGGCAAGCGCGCTGGCTTCGATTGATGGTGACCGCCAGTTGGTTGTGGCGGAAGACGGGCTTTATGTGCGCGACCGAATTACCGGCCGTATGATCCGTCGTGTAGCCGTTGAGGCGGAAAATAAACTGACCCGCTCCAATGACAGCCGCACCCACCCGTCGGGTGCACTATGGTTCAGCACTATGGGCAAAAATGCGGAAGCCAAAGCCGGCGCGATTTACTGGTATCGCGAGGGTGAAGTGCGCAAACTCTATCCAGATATCACCATTCCCAATGCGATTTGTTTTTCGCCAGATGGCCGCACAGCTTATTTCGCTGATACTGCAATCAACAAAATGATGCGGGTGGATTGCGACCCGATCACTGGTTTGCCTGTCGGTGAAGCGACCATCTTTTACGACGCAACCCAAGGCGAAGGCGGGCTTGACGGCTCAGTCTGTGATGCCGATGGTCAAATCTGGAATGCGCGCTGGGGTGCGGGTTCACTGGATTGTTATAGCCCCGAAGGCACACGCATCCGCTCGATTAAAGTGCCGATGACACAGCCGACTTGTCCGGCGTTTTGCGGCACCGGTTTAAGTAATTTGGCGGTGACATCGGCGTGGCAACATATGGATGATGAAGCACGTGCGGCGGACCCCGAAGCTGGCAAAACCTTTATCGTTGAGCTGGGCCTGCGCGGCCGGGCTGAGGCCTCAGTGGCATTGTGAAACAGGTTGTCCGGTTTAAATTGAGCTTGCGGCCTACCCCCACCCTGTATCCCTCCCCACAAGGGGGAGGGGGATTCAGATATCGAGTTTTTACTATGAAATTTTGTGATTGATATTGAGTTCTAACAAAAAAGTCGGATGTCAAAGTCTCCCTCCCCCTTGTGGGGAGGGATACAGGGTGGGGGTAAACCAAGCCCACAAATGCCAGAAATTGAACGTCAATCTCGGAGCCTTCCCATGACCAAACCTCTCCTCGGTGTCTGCTACTACCCGGAACATTGGGATGAGGCGCGTTGGGTATGGGACGCTGCCAAAATGGTTGAGGCTGGAATCTCCCATGTGCGTATCGGTGAGTTTGCGTGGTCGCGGATGGAGCCTGAACCCGGGCATTATGATTTGGAATGGCTTGACCGCGCGATTGAAACCCTAGGCGCAGCCGGTCTCAAAATTGTGCTTGGCACCCCAACGGCGACACCACCCAAATGGCTGGTTGATGAAATGCCGTCCATGCTGGGTGTTGACGCGCATGGCCACCCGCGCAAATTTGGTTCGCGCCGCCATTATTGTTTCAGCCATGAAGGTTACCGCCGCGAATGCGCGCGCATTGTGGAACTGTTGGCCACGCGCTATGGCAACAACTCTGCCATCGTCGCTTGGCAAACCGATAATGAATATGGTTGCCATGATACGGTGGAAAGCTATTCAGATGCCGCAAAGCATGGTTTCCGCGAATGGCTAAGCCAAAAGTATCAATCGCCGCAGGCCCTCAACCGCGCATGGGGCAATGTGTTCTGGTCGATGGAATATCGATCGTTTGAAGAAGTTGATTTGCCGAATTTAGCGGTGACCGAAACCAACCCGTCGCACCGTTTGGACTTCCAGCGTTATTCATCCGACAAGGTTGTGTCGTTCAATAAACTCCAAACCGACATCATCCGGAAATATTCGCCGGGCCGCGATATTGTCCATAATTTCATGGGCTGGTTTACCGCGTTTGACCATTTTGCCGTGTCCGATGATCTGGATGTGGCGACTTGGGACAGCTATCCGATTGGCTTTTTGGATCGCGACCAGAATGCGCCGGAACGCCGAAAACGCTATATGCGGGTGGGCGATCCAGACGCGCAAGCCTTCCACCATGATCTCTACCGTGCCTGCGGGCATAGTCGTTTGTGGATTATGGAGCAGCAGCCCGGCCCGGTGAACTGGGCGCCACACAACCCTGCGCCTGCCAAAGGCGCGGTTCGGATGTGGACTTGGGAAGCCTTTGCTGCAGGCGCAGAACTCGTCTCATACTTTCGCTGGCGTCAAGCGCCGTTTGCACAAGAGCAAATGCATGAGGCGTTGCTACTTCCGGATTCAACGCTCAATGAGGCGTGGTATGCTGCCCGTGATATTGCCACTGAGATCAAAGCTCATAACATCACGCTGCAACGCACCAAGGCCAATGTGGCTTTGGTGTTTGATTATGAAAGCGCTTGGGCGCACATGATCCAGCCGCAGGCGGCTAGTTTTACCTATCTGGGCTTGATGATGGATGTGTACCGCGCCCTTCGTGCAAATGGGCTTTCTGTGGATATCATCCGGCCCAAAACAGGCGCAGCGGATGGCTACAAAATAGTGGTGGCACCTGCACTTTTTTCAGCGCCCGAAGCATTCATGGCGTCGCTGGACCCGGCAAAACAGATCATCGTGCTTGGGCCACGAACCGGCGCAAAAACCGCAGATTTTGCCATACCCGCAACGTTGCCGCCCGGAGCCGCCATCCAAAAATGGCTGGATTTCAAAGTGCGCCGGATCGATTCATTGCCGGAGCATTCTCCTGTTGCAATGAGTAAAGGTCACGTCAAATGCTGGCGCGAATTTATTATCGCAGGTGAGACGATTAAGTTTCACGCCAAAACAGATGATGGCGAAGCGTTTCATATTTCGGATGCAAAAGCCCGCGTGCACTACGTTACTGGCTGGGCAGACCCCGAAACCTATCGTGAGCTCTATGGCGCTTTGGCACATCAAGCTGGTTTGGCAACGCTTGTGCTCCACCCTGATATTCGCCTCCGTGACCAAGGCGACATGCGCTTTGTCTTCAACCATGGGCCTGATGCTGTCGATGTTTCTGAGGTGGTTAATGACTACAAACTACTCATTGGCGCAACACAGTTGGAACCCTGCGGCGTGATTGTTGCAACGCGTATTTAATCTTAAAGAAGGGCAAATACCTCGTATTCAAGACATTCGTCATTTCCGCGACGGCGGGAATCCAGCTTACCGGTAGACACAGTGATTGCGACAAACTGGATCCCCGCATTCGCGAGGATGACGGGATGAAAATGCAGTACAGGCCTCAGCTAGCCTAGTTTCATGCCGCAATATCCTTGCCATCCATGATGTCGGCGAGCTGGTCTATTTCCAGCGCTGTTGCTTCCTGTGTTTTGGCCTCATCATCCAAAGCTGCTTCAAGCGCGGCCAGCATATTCAAAAGCCGCGTCCGGTTGTGTTTGGAAAGGGGCGCAGTCAGTTCGGTTTGCCGCGCCAAAACACGAGGGGCCAGCCTCTCTGTCACGCGCCGGCCCAGCGCTGTTATCTCAGCGGGGCCATAGTATTCGCCGCTTTTAGCAAACCGTATGAAGCCGCGCTCTGTTAACGTTCCCGCCGCGAGAAACACATCTTCGATCAGTAAAAACCGTTCGCTGGCAATGCGTTGCAAACGCAGCGGCCCAACTGCCGACAGCATTTGCAAAATCGTAAATTCAGTCATGCGCACACTGAACCGCCGCGTGATCAGGCGTTCTGCATTGCGGACTTGCTTGCGGTAAACGCGGCCGAGGCGATGGATAATGTCATTTTCACCGCTTGTTTCCGCATCAAAGCCTTCAGTCACGGCCGTTGGTTTTGGAAAATCAGAATTCATAAAAACCTGCCGCAATTTTTAAACTGCGACAGGTTTTGGATGATCAGACTTTTGCGGGGCTTAAGCTTTTGAGTAGCAGACCTTGCCGTGGCCGCGGCTGATAATGCCTATGCGCTGTGCTGCGGCTTTTGATAAATCCAAAACGCGCCCGCGGATGAATGGCCCGCGATCATTGATGCGCACCACAACCGATTTGCCGTTTTTCGGGTTGGTGACTTTCAGCTTAGTGCCAAAAGGCAGGGTTTTGTGTGCAGCGGTCAATTTGGCCGGATTCATGCGCTCGCCGGAAGCTGTTTTTGAGGTGAGCGCATACCAAGACGCGGTACCGCAGCCGGAGCCTGCCGAAGCGGGGGCGGATACAGTAAGTGTCGCAAGCAGTGCGGCAGAAAGGATAATCAATTTCATTGTGTCAGGGTAAACCGTTGATCTTGATTAGCCCTTTGACCGGCAACAAAGGCAGCGCAATGTTTTATTTAGTCACTTTTGGCGACCAAATATGACAGCATATCTGACCTAAAGTAAAAGAGTTAGGCCTTCGGCCCGCCCTTTGAAACACCTACCAAAGCCGGACGCAGCATGCGCTCGCCAATTTTAAAACCGGCCTGTACAACATTCATTACAGTATTATTGGGCTTGGTGGCATCGGGCACTTCAAACATCGCCTGATGGAAATTTGGATCAAACTTTTCGCCCATCGGGTCAACACGGGTCACGCCATGGCGCTCCATAGTTGTGATCATGGCGCGTTCAGTGGCGGCAATACCTTCGACGAGGCCTGCAACCGAAGCCAGCGGGTCTTCGGTGTTCTGACTGTCACGCACCACCTGCATGGCACGGCTCAAATCATCCGATACGCCGAGCACATCGCGGGCAAAGTTAGATATCGCAAATATGCGTGCATCTTTGACTTCACGCTCAGTGCGGCGGCGCAAATTTTCCATATCGGCAGCAAGGCGGATATAGCGCTCTTTAAGGTCGGCGACTTCAGCCTTCAGAAGAATGGTTTCATCAACCTCTTCCTCCTCGACTTCATCTTCCCCGTCGAGCTCCTCCTCGAGATCATCCTCTTCATCGTCTTCTTGCAACTGATCCATGGCGTCCGCCAAGGCGTCATCATCCATGTGCTCGTCTGAACCATATCGTTTGTTAGAATCATTGTTCATGCCGAGGCTCCGTCACCGCTTAGAGCGGGTATCAATGGTTGGTGTCGTTGGATAGGACGCGATATCAGGTGGATGCCACAAAAAATCAAGTGGTGATTGTTTCAACCCAGCACCTTGCCAACGATTTGCGCAGTAAAATCCACCATTGGCACAACGCGTGCATAGTTGAGCCGTGTTGGGCCGATAACGCCAAGAGCGCCAATGACTTTTTGTTCGCTGTCTCTAAACGGCGCAACGATCACAGATGAGCCAGACAGCGAAAATAACCGGTTCTCAGACCCGATGAAAATTCTAACGCCGGTTCCGGCCTCAGCCGATTCCAAAAGCTTGATCAAATCGCCTTGGCTTTCCAAGTCCTCAAACAGCATCCGGATACGCTCAAGTTCGCCCGCCCCCGCCGCCGGATCGAGCAGATTGGCTGTCCCGCGCACAATAAGTTTAGCCGCCGCGCCTGAATCAGCGCCGCTCCACACCGCAAGACCGCGGGTAACCAAACTGGCCGACAACGCATCCAATTCGCGCGCTGTCTTTTCATGCAATGCCGCCATGCGCCCGCGCGCCTCTGTCAGCGTTGAACCACGCAGGTTTGCATTGAGAAAATTCGCAGCCTCTGCGAGCTGTGATGGTGTGGTGCCGGGGGCAAGTTCAATGACACGGTTTTCAACATCACCGCGCTCATTGACCAAAATCGCCAGTGCTTGCCGCGGCTCGAGCAACACAAAATCAATATGCTTCAGCGGGCTTTCGCTTTTGCCCGCCATCACCAAACTGGCCCCGCGTGACAGCCCGGACAGAAGTTTGCTGGCTTGCTCTAAAACACTTTGAGTACTTTGACCGTCTCCTGCGGTTCTCACCTGCGTTTCGATATTGGCGCGTTCTTCGCCGGTGAGATTGCCCATCTCCATAAAGCTGTCGACAAAAAATCGAAGGCCAGACTCCGTCGGCAAACGGCCCGCCGAAATATGCGGCGCGTAAATGAGGCCGAGATGTTCCAAATCGCTCATCACATTGCGAATGGTGGCGGGCGACAATTGCGCGGTGAGCAATCTGGATAAATTACGTGAACCTACCGGCGTGCCATCACCTAAATAGGATTCCACCACCTGCCGGAAAATATCACGGCTTCGCTGGTCAAGCGATTGCGCTTGCGGAAAAGCTGTAAAAGTCTTGGGCGGTGCAAACTCTGTCATGGCTCTGATGTAGAACGCTTATGACACGGCTTCAATCACTGCCTTTTCCTTTGCGCCGCTGCGTCGAAGTGTTTAGGACGCGGCAACAGAATTTTTCAAAGGAAATATCCATGCGCCCATCCGGCCGCCAACCCCATGAAATGCGCGAAGTGTCGTTCAAGACTGGCGTGAGTTTGCATGCCGAAGGCTCGTGCCTCGTCTCATTCGGCAACACCCAGGTTTTGTGCACGGCCAGCTATGAGGGCAAAGTGCCGCAATGGATGCGCGGCACCGGCAAGGGCTGGGTCACCGCCGAATATGGGATGCTGCCCCGCTCAACCGGCGACCGTATGAAACGCGAAGCCGCGTCGGGCAAACAAGGCGGGCGCACCATGGAAATCCAGCGTCTGATCGGGCGGTCACTGAGGGCCGTCACCGATATGGCGGCGTTGGGTGAATGCCAGATTGTGGTTGATTGTGACGTAATCCAAGCCGATGGCGGCACCAGAACAGCGGCGATTACCGGCGGTTTTGTCGCCTTGCACCAGTGCCTTAAATGGATGGAAGGCCGCCAATTGGTATCTGTGCGCCGTGTGCTGAAAGACCATGTTGCAGCGGTGTCCTGCGGCATCTTCCAAGGAACGCCGGTGACAGATTTGGATTATGCCGAGGACAGCAATGCCGATACCGACGCCAATTTTGTAATCACCGGCAATGGCGGGCTGGTTGAAATTCAAGGCACCGCCGAGGGCGCACCGTTTTCAGAAGCTGAGTTTATGGCGCTTTTGGAACTTGCCAAAAACGCAACGCGGGATTTAGTTGAAAAACAACGTGAGGCGATTGCCGCCTGATGCGCCGTTTGAAGACAACCAAACTGGTGCTGGCCACGCATAAT
>JANMFT010000423.1:0-3122 GCA_031374255.1 Limoniibacter sp.
TACGCTCGAAGTTGTGATTGGCCTTGCTGAAGTGACTGTGCCGAATCATAAATTTAGCGCCGATTGCTGGTTTCTCGATGGCCACTCGCCCGCCAAAAACCCTGATATGTGGTCTGCTGAACTGATGATGGCCGTTGGCAACTGCACAAAAACAGGAGGTTCGTTCGCAGCCTATAGCGCTGCTGGTTGGGTGCGCCGCAATTTGGAAGCCGCAGGATTTGAAGTCATCAAACGCCCGGGCTACGGCACTAAGCGCGAAATGTCGCGGGGCGTGAAAAAATGAGTTTGTGCGTAGTTCGAGGCTCGATTTCGCGTTGCTCAATCTCACTCCTCACCATGAGGGAGTTTGGTAAATGTGCATTGAACGAAAGAATGTCACTCCTAATTTATTGCCCAGTACAAATTTCCCTCATGGTGAGGAGCGCGACAAAGCGAAGCTTTGGCAAACCTCGAACCACGCACCGCCTTCCAAATCTAACGGACTGCACTAATTCGTTGAGATGAGCACATCATCTAAAACCACAGCATTCTATGATGGCGAATGCCCCGTCTGTCGCATGGAAGTGCGCCATTATCAGCGGATTGGCGGCGACGCTGTCGAATGGGTTGATGTGTGCACGCTCGATGATGCGGCTTTAGCCATAGCCAGTTATGGTAAATCGCGGCAAGATTTGCTGGGCGCCATGCACGTGCGCGAGGGCAATGAGTGGCAAATCGGTGTGGCGGCGTTTCCAGCTTTGTGGGCCAAAATGCCCGGTTGGCGGCACTTCACATGGGTGTTCAAAGTGCCCGGTGTTACGCCGCTAGCCAAACTCAGCTATCACGGGTTTTTGGCATGGCAAAGGTGGCATCGGGCGAGAAGGGTTAAACCCAGCGCGTCATGACCCAAAGTGGCAAATCGCGGCCTAACCCATTTGAACGGCGCGTGGTAACTTCAGTTAGTTTGAAGCCGTATCGTTCATATAAATGCACTGCCGGGTTTCGAGGGTGAACTTCAATGGCCACCGACATGTCACCGCGCTTTTCGAAACGCTCCAAGGCTTCTGCCATAAGCAAACCTGCCTATGCCCTTGCCGTGCATTTCGGGTAATACCCAAAGGCCTGAAAGCAAAGCTGGCTTGAATTCCAAATAGCAAACGCCAACTGGCTTGCCATTAAGTTCAGCAACTGTCGCCGTAGGCCAATCCGTTTTCGCATCAGCCAAATCCGAAGCAAAAGCCAATTCCTTATATCCTGGATGTTGATGGCTGCCCGGCTCCAAGTCGTTGAAGTTAGACCAATACGCCTCAGCTTTAATTTCGGCTATCGCTTCGATATCAGCCTCACTTGCCGGACGAAGCTTTACCGGAAAATCACTTGGCTTTGGAACAAGCACCAACATCTTCGGGCCTCGGTTTACCAGCGACTAAGTTGTTTAACTTCGGCAACGACTTGCTTGAAGCCCCCGTTTCATAAGCTTTCCGGCTCACTTCGCTCATAAAGCCGGTGCGCAATATCGACACCAACTTTGTCTTGTTTTTAATAGCCAATGTGGCTTCAAGTCGACAAAAATACTTTTCATCACCGCGGCTCAAGAACCAGCCGGGCACATCTAAGGAATTCCGGGTCAACCGACTGGCTTTATAACCTTCGGCAACCAAAGACTCAAAGCTTGCGGCAAAGGCCGCTGTTGACATTGCAATGGTCAAAGTAGCAGCGAAAAAGGCAGTAGAAATTATTGGTTTCATTGTCGTTTATCCAAGTGATGCGTGGCTAATCAAAACTACACAATCATTTGGAAATCAGAACTACTATTTCGTCTAACTTACCACCACTTCTTCGGTTCAAACCTGCCAGCCGCCTGCTCAATCACATGCGCGGCTTGAAACAACGTTTCTTCATCAAACGGGCGGCCGATCAATTGCAAACCGAGCGGCAAACCGTTGGCTGAAAGGCCCGCAGGCACAGCAATGCCCGGCAGACCGGCCATGTTAACGGTCACCGTGAAAATATCATTCAGATACATTTTCACAGGATCAGCGTTCATTTCTTTGTCGCCAATTCCAAACGCTGCTGATGGCGTCGCGGGCGTCAGAATCACGTCAACGCCTGCCTCAAACGCCAATTCAAAATCGCGCTTGATGAGTGTGCGCACTTTTTGGGCGCGGATGTAATAGGCGTCGTAATAACCTGCTGACAGCACATAAGTGCCAATCAAAATGCGGCGTTTGACTTCATCACCAAAGCCTTTGGCGCGCGTGTTCTCATACATTTCAGTTATATCGCGGCCTTGCTCACGCAAGCCATAACGCACACCATCATAGCGCGCCAAATTTGATGAGGCCTCGGCTGGTGCAACAATGTAATAGGCGGGCAACGCGTATTTTGTGTGCGGCAGTGAAATGTCGATAATCTTCGCGCCGGCATCCTTATACCACTGGATGCCCTGCTGCCACAGCGCTTCGATTTCCGCTGGCATGCCATCAACGCGATATTCGCGCGGGATTCCGACAGTCATACCCTTCATGCTTTTGCCGATTGCCGCCTCATAATCCGGTACGGGCAAATCAACAGAAGTTGTGTCCATCCGATCAACTGAGGCCATGGATTTCAGCATGATTGCGGCATCGCGCACATCGCGCGCGATCGGGCCTGCCTGATCGAGCGAAGACGCGAACGCAACAATACCCCAGCGCGAACAGCGGCCATAGGTCGGCTTAATACCAACCGTGCCGGTAAATGCCGCAGGCTGGCGGATCGAACCGCCGGTGTCGGTAGCTGTTGCACCCGCACATAAATGGGCCGCAACCGCAGCTGCTGAGCCGCCGGAGGAACCACCCGGAACCAAATCCTCGTTGGAGTTATTGGCCCGCCACGGGTTCACCACCGGGCCATAATAGGAACTTTCGTTGGACGAGCCCATCGCGAACTCATCCATATTGAGCTTGCCGAGCATGACAGCGCCTGCGGCCCACAAGTTGGAAGTCACGGTTGATTCGTATTCAGGCTTAAAGCCATCAAGAATATGGCTGGCAGCCTGCATACGAATCAACCGTGACTTCCAACTTGTGGGCCGCAGGCGCTGTCATGCTCGGCAAGCTCAATATGGATGAGTTCGCGATGGGCTCGTCCAACGAAAGTTC
>JANMFT010000447.1:0-12422 GCA_031374255.1 Limoniibacter sp.
ACGGCAGGCTCCCAAAGCCGAAAACACTTTTGACCTAATTGCCGACCCTGCTTTAGCCCGCGTCATTCAAATAGCCGCCGGTCTGCCGCAATCCATGGGCATTCTAGACATCGATAAACAAGCCGCCATGATTGAATGGCGGGTTGATTTTGCAAGTTTGCAAGAGCCGGAAAAACTCTCCAAACTTATTGAGCGTTTCACTGCGCTATGGGACATAGAACAACCGCAACAAACCACCGGCGATAACAGCATTTTGTTTGCTGACAGCTCCATCATCGGGCCGGATGGCGACATGCTATTGGCGCTTCAAAGCTGGCGAACGGCGCTTTAAGATGGGAGCGTTCGCATGAACAACGCGATCGGTATCGGCCTTTCCGGGCTTATGGCGCTTGAACGCCGCCTTGAAACCGTGGCCCATAATGTGGCCAACACCAACACTGTCGGTTTCCGTGCCGAGGCAATTCAATTCTCGACAAAACTTGAAAAGGCCGGCCAAGCCAACATCGCCTTTGCTGCGCGTGGCGATGAATATTTAAACATGAGCCAAGGTGCGCGCATCACCACTGGCAACGCGCTGGATGTGGCGGTTTCCGGCGACGCATTCATGGCGCAGGCCCGTGACGATGCAACCGTTTACACCCGTGATGGTCGCATGGAAATATCGCCTGAGGGCCAATTGCGATCGCTTGACGGCTACCCCATGCTGGATGCCGGTGGCGCGCCAATCCAAGTCAATGTCAAAGGCGGCCCGCTAACCATCGGGAGTGATGGCAGCATCACGCAAGACAAGCGCCGCGTCGGCGTGATTGGGCTTTTTGATTTGCCCGACCCGAAACTGATGCAGCGCGAAGGCAGTGCGGGTTTTCAATATACAGGCTTTGCCGAACCCGTCACCGACTTTCGCCGCAACGCAATTTTGCAAGGAACGCTTGAAGGTGCCAATGTCAACGCAGTTTCTGAAATGAGCGAAATGATCACCATCAGCCGAACTTTCGAAAGCATCGCAAATGCACTGCGCGCGAACGAAGAGCTGATGTCTGGGGCGATCAAGACGTTAGGTGGCGGCTAAGGCAGTTGGCCAGCTTCCGCACCGCCTTTTATCGCTGTCAATAAAGTCCCTGTCATTCCTGCGAAGGCAGGAATCCAGCTTAGCAATATGCTCGGTGTTCGAAGGAAGCTGGATTCCCGCCTGCGCGGGAATGACAACAATTGTTATTGTTTTTGAAAAGATGCCCTTACTTCTCTTGCAACGCCAACCGAGCCGCCAAGCCCACAAATGCCAGCGCAAACATGCGCCGCATCCACGCCATTACGCTTGGCCGTGTAATAACCTGATCGCGCATCAGGGCTGCAAACATGCCGTAAAGCGCAAACACCACAAACGTCATCGCCATAAAAATTGCGCTGAGCAGCATCATTTCAGCAAGTAGTGAGGAATTGTCTGCGGCAATAAATTGCGGCAGAAACGCCACGAAAAATATTGTCAGTTTCGGGTTAAGCAAATTGAGCAAAATGCCATCTATGATGATCCGCGCGAATGACACCGGCGCGCTTTGGCCTTGGACGCTAAGCGCCCCGCTCTCTTTCAACGTCTGCCACGCCATAAACAGCAAATAGGCAACACCGGCGTATTTGACCAAATCAAACAGTAGCGCAGATGTGTGCAGCAATGCGGCAAGGCCCAGCATTGCAGCCAGCAAATGCGGCACTATGCCAAGCGTGCAAGCAAAGGCAGCTACGACCGACATTTTGCCGCCCCGCCCCAGCCCCATTGAAATTGTATACAGCGCACCGGTGCCGGGTAATGCGACAAGCACCAAAGAGGTGAGCAAAAATTCAGGCGATAAAGCAGCAGACATAAGTTCACTCCAAATCAATTGTTCGGTCAGTTGTTTGAAGTTGACACATGGCTGGAAGCGCGTCCAGTTGTGTGAAATCGCAATGTCGAGTGTCGAAAATGACCTACAAACTTTACTGGCGAAAAGGGTCTGCCTCCTTTGTCGCTGAAGCTGCCTTGGCGATGACCGGGGCGAAATATGAGTTGATAGAAATCCCGGACCGAAATGATCAGCGGAGCCCTGAATTTCGGGCAATCAACCCTGCAGGCAAAATACCCGTCTTAATCACGCCAGAGGGCCAGATTGTTTTTGAAACTATGGCGATTTTGCTGACGCTTGATGAGTGGCACAAAGGCGCAAACTTGCTTCCAGCACCTAAGACCAATGAACGGGCAACATCGCTACAATGGTTGGCTTTTCTAGCAACGTCGTCTTACTCAAGCGCATTGCGATTTTACTATCCGGAGCGCTTTACAGCTGATCAATCACCAGCGGCTGTTGATGCCGTGAAAGTTAAAAGCGTAACCGATTCAAACACTGACTTCGCGATTCTCAACGACACAATCAGAGGTCCGTTTTTATTAGGCGACACCATGACAATTACCGATGTTTATCTCGCAATGATTGCTGATTGGCACGAACCGGCGATGGAGATTGCCGCTATTCAAACTCTTAAATCCGCAATGCTGCAAAACCCGGCCATCAAAGCAGCTTGGGATAATCACGAATACACGCCTTAAAAATAAGGTCGCAGCGCTTCCCATATTGTCACCAAGGCGACGGCGATAAACACCAAGCCCACCGTGCGGCCGATCCAAGTGGTGGCAATTGGGTTGCGCACCAGCAGATCCCGGCCTCTGGCAGCGGCGATAGCCACCGACCCGTAAATCAACAATTGCATGACAACGGTTAATACGCCCAACACAATAGCTTGACTACAGATCGAGCCAAATCGCGGCTGAATAAAAGTTGGATAAACCGCGATCACAAACATATAGGCCTTGGGGTTGAGGACGCAGGTGATAAACCCTTGCGTAAACGCGCGGCGCGCTGTGCCACTTTGCGCATTGCCGATACTTTCAACTGTAATGGCGCTTTTCACCAGCGTGTAGCCGATCCACGCCATATAGGCGGCACTTGCCAGCAGCAGCGCTGTTAAAAGTTGCGGCGCGAGATTGATCAAAACGCCGACCACCAGTGCACCAAAAATCGTGTGATAAACTCCGCCTGCCATCACGCCAAATGTGGCTGCCAGACCCATTTTCCGCCCGCCGGTCAGGCCATTGGCCATCACAAAAAACATGTCCATGCCCGGCACGATGATTATACCGAACAGCAAAACGGTATAAAGCCAAAGCGACTGAAAATAGGTCATTGAATGTGGCTTCCCCTAGCGGCTTTTGCCGTTCTTCCGGATTGCCTTTGCTTGAAGTGACAATGCAACCCGAAAACATACTTTTTGGCAGGAGTGTTGAAGGCGTTTCATATGGGCAAATCAAATGAGAAGCATTGAAGCGACCATCAATTTGGTGGATGAAAGAGAATAATTTTGTCGAGCAAAGGCAATTCTATGCTGCTTTACGTTACCCTCGGTACCAATGATCTTGAGCGTTCCAAACGGTTTTATGACCCGGCAATGGCCGCTCTCGGATTTCATCGGCATGTCACCGTCGATGATGAAATAGGTTATGGCCCGGAAATTTTGCCTGCTGAACCGCGCAAGTGCCGCCTCTGGATAACCCAGCCCTACATGAAGCTGCCAGCAACATGGGGGAATGGAACGCTCGTTGCATTACCGGCTGCCTCACATGAAGCCGTGCAGACATTTCATGCCGCGGCGATTGCCAATGGCGGCTTTGATGAAGGTGCGCCCGGCCTCAGGCCCTATCACGACAAATTTTATGCCTGTTATGTGCGCGACCCTGACGGCAATAAACTCAGCGCAGTGTGTGAGATATAAAACCAGCAAAAAAAATGGCACCCGAAGGTGCCATTCCAAACTCTAGCTTTACGCTAAAATTACATTGCTTTCAGCTGGCCAGCTGAAGACTTGCCTGAACGGCGATCCTGTTCGATTTCGTAAGAAACCTTTTGGCCATCGTTAAGGCCGGTCATACCAGATGACTGAACTGCTGAAATGTGAACAAACACATCTGGGCCGCCCTGGTCTGGTTGGATGAAGCCGAAGCCTTTAGTGGTGTTGAACCATTTTACGGTGCCTGTAGCCATAATAATATTCCTGTCTTATCTTCTGCTTTGCGGCCAATTCCGGGCCGCGGTCTGATCGAAAATTGGGCTAGTGTCAGTCAGCAGAGGCTCAGGCCAAGCAGATCGTCACGGCAATTCTTAAGTCGATAAAAATTTCTATACACAGTTTTTATGAAAAGGCAAAGTGGGTGAGGCCGCCGATTTTGCAGAAACTTGAGGCCCTGTTTGTTCAAAAACGCACTATTTCCAAAGTCTGGCACATATGGCAGAAACTTTGAGCGTAGCAGAGATCAGTTCCGTCGGTGCCAATAGAAAATCAGACGATCAATCTTGAGTTCGATGAGCAAAGCAGCCCTTACACCGCTGCATCGTTTGACGAGCTTTGTTTCCTCGGCGCACGCCTCATGGAGGTGAAGTATGCTGCAGTCGTATTAAACCAGGGCAGTGTCAGCCGCCTGATTGCAGGGCACGGCCTGAAAATAGTCATGCGAGCGGTCGATTGGGATTTCAAAAGTGCACCATACGTTGAAACCGAACGATTTATTCTGCCCGACGCTTTGCAAAACACTTATGTGCAGAGGGTTGCCCATGAATTGGGCATACCCTTAATCGGCTCATTCATTCGTATACCGCTCGAAGCCACAGAGACCCACTGTCTTTCTCTTTTGCTTTTTGGCTCTAAGCCAATTGAAAAACCAACAGAGCATAAGCTTAAGCTGATTTCCGAAGTTGGGGAACTGGTAAAGAGCCAATATCAAAGCCTGGTAAAACTGTTAACCGATCCCAAAGCTGATGTAACAGTCGCTAAATCGCTTGATGACGTGAAAGGCATTATAAAAAAGTCCACAACTGCGATGTTTTTGCTGGACGCAAATTTGGTAACAATTGCCGCAAACGATGAAGCAGCGGAAATGACCGGGCACGCGCTTCATGAAATGAAAGGCATGACCCACAGTGACTTCGCGCCGGATACTACCGACGCTGTTCATTTTCTTTATAACTACGCACTCAAAACGATGGTTACGCCTCCAGAATTTGAAATTATCATAGATGGTGAACAGCCAAGGATTTTCCGGCTAAATGTAACGCCATTCAGCCCTATCGATACACGCGACTATTTCCTGTTGGTGAATGTTGAAGAGACGACACACATCAGCGCACGGGCGCAAACTCTTTCAAAAATAATCGACACCGAACTTCCGCTTGTTCCACCCAAAGACCCGTCGCAAATATTTTTATTGGATACATTGGTGCACCGCCGCACGATCCGGCAGCGAAAACAGACCAGTTACGTTGTCCTGCGGGCTTGGCGGCAAAACATCAAACCTTATCAAATCACGGCGTTAAAAGCGCTAAAGCAAAACATACCGCCGCCATTTGCGCAAGAAATTGCCAAAGAAATTGCTGCGGAAGTTCAAAGTCTGTTTGGCATTACCGGGTTTAAGGCCATCGTACCCATGCCTTGTGGACATTCTAAAGGTGCGAGCTGCCTTTCGGTTGAGATAGCCCGCGCCGTTGGTCAAATAACAGGTCTTCCCGTTATTCAAGCCTTCATCAGTGAACCAACAAAAGGCGTGTCGCATCCGAAAGAAAACGCAAAGCGTCCTCCAATGAAAATGACCCGCATAATAACCGAACCGGTTTTGCTTATTGATGACGTTGTGACGTCCGGCTCACATATTGAAGAAGCGGTTTCACTTTTAAAACCTACTTGCGGTGCGGTGCTGCCAATCGCATGGCTAGGCGGCGATGTGGCTGAAAAGGATGGGGATTGAAAACTTGCGACCCCAAATGCAAGCGGAATTCCAGGGCAAGCGGGATTTTGTACATACACAATGCCCCACCTTGACTTATGTCCTACAGTAAGACATCTTACAGGAATTATGATCGCATTCTCAAAAATCACGACAAAGAGCCAAACCGTCATTCCACAGATGGTGAGGGAAAAACTCGGGCTGAAACCCGGCGACCGGCTTCAGTATGCGATAACTGACGCGGGGATCGTCATTCAAAAATCGGTAATTGCAGAGGATGACCCATTCGCGGTTTTCTATGAGTGGGCAAGCCAAGCCGATGATAAAGCCTATCGTGACCTCTAAAATGAATTTTACGCAAGGCGATGTGGTGGTCGTCCCATTCCCTTACACCGACAGACTGACTGAAAAGCGCAGGCCCGCACTGGTCATTTCAAATAATCAAATAGCGGAACAACATGGCTTGGTTTGGCTCGTCATGATTACGAGTGCAGACAATAAACGTTGGGCCGACGATATAGATTTGAAAGCGGGTGAAGCTGGTCTTTCTGCCCAGTCATTTATTCGCACGGCAAAACTCGCGACAATTGATGCTGGAAGAATAGTTCGAGTGGCTGGCAAAATTGAACCGGCAACATGGCTGGCCGTTCACGCCGCATTGTTAGCCAAGCTAACGTAAAAAACCCGGCAGGCACCGGGTCTTATAAAAATTCAGTGTTTCTTCAATTATCCAAAAAGCTCCTCAGCTTCCTTGACCGGCTCGGGTGCTTCAACTTTCTGAGTGCTTTGGCCTCAATCTGGCGGATGCGCTCGCGCGTTACGCTGAATTGCTGGCCAACTTCCTCAAGCGTGTGGTCGGTGTTCATGCCGATACCGAAACGCATGCGGAGCACACGCTCTTCGCGTGGTGTCAGCGAGGCCAGAACACGTGTCGTGGTTTCACGCAAATTGGCCTGAATGGCAGCATCAATTGGCAAGATAGCGTTTTTATCTTCGATGAAATCACCGAGGTGCGAGTCTTCCTCATCACCAACCGGCGTTTCCAGCGAAATCGGCTCTTTGGCTATTTTCAAAACCTTGCGCACTTTTTCAAGCGGCATGGCCAGCTTCTCGGCCAATTCTTCCGGTGTTGGTTCGCGGCCAATCTCGTGCAACATCTGGCGGCTCGTGCGCACGATCTTGTTGATCGTCTCGATCATATGCACCGGAATACGGATTGTGCGGGCCTGATCTGCGATAGATCGCGTGATCGCCTGACGAATCCACCATGTCGCATAGGTCGAGAATTTATAGCCGCGGCGGTATTCAAATTTATCAACCGCCTTCATCAGGCCGATATTGCCTTCCTGAATAAGGTCGAGGAATTGCAGACCGCGGTTGGTGTATTTTTTGGCAATTGAAATAACGAGGCGCAAATTGGCCTCAACCATTTCTTTTTTGGCCTGTCCGGCTTCGCGTTCGCCTTTTTGAACTTGGTGAACGATGCGGCGGAACTCGGAGGTGGAAATGCCGGTTTCCTGTGCCATTTCCTGAATTTCAGCGCGCAGACGGTCTATTGTATTGCGCTCTTTATCGGCAAAGTTTTTCCATCCTTTTTCAGGGCGCTGACCGATCTGGCCAATCCAATCAGGCTGGAATTCTGAACCGGCGTAGGCGTCGAGGAACACATCGCGTTTCACGCCATAGCTTTCAGCCAGACGCAACAAGCGGCCCTCGTTTTGCACAACGCGTTTGTTGATGTCGTACAGCTGTTCTACCAGCGCCTCGATACGCGCATTGTTAAGCGACAAATCTTTAACGGCAGCAATCAATTCGGCTTGCAGCGCTTTATAGCGCTTCATCTGCGATGAAGACAGCGCTTCGGTCTCAGAAAGCTTGGCTTCAACCTGCTGGTCTTGCAGCTTACGTAGTTTTTTGTAGGTGTCGGCGATAAAATCGAGCGCGGTCATCGCAGCAGGGCGCAGCTCTGCCTCCATAGCGGCGAGCGACAATGAAATTTCATCATCATCATAATCATCATCGTCAGACGAGCCCTCGCCGCCGACGTCAGTGATGTCTTCTTCCATGCGGCGGGTGCGCATGGCTTTTTCTTTGTCTTCTTTTTCTTTGCGCTGCGCTTCAATTTCTTCGGGCGTTGGCACAGTCGGCGCTTTACGGGCTTCGGGGCCGGCATAAGTCGCTTCAAGGTCGATGATTTCGCGAAGCAATGTCTCGCCGGCGTTCAACTGGTCGCGCCAGATGATAAGCGCCTGAAACGTCAGTGGGCTTTCGCAGAGACCCGCAATCATAGTCTCGCGGCCGGCCTCTATGCGTTTGGCAATTGCGATTTCGCCTTCACGCGACAACAGCTCAACTGAACCCATTTCGCGCAAATACATGCGTACAGGGTCATCAGTGCGGTCTACGGGCTCGCGTTTGGTGGTGGTGGTCGAAACAGCGCCGCCTGCACGGGCCGTTGCCAGCGCACCGCCTTCGCCTTCACAGTCTCCTTCATCGGAGGTTTCTTCGGCAGCTGGCGTTGCGCCCTCTTCCTCTTCCTCAATTTCTTCAACGACGTTAATACCCATTTCGGACAACGTCGACATCACATCTTCAATTTGTTCCGACGTTACTTCCTCTGACGGCAAAACTGCGTTGAGTTCGTCCATCGTGACAAAGCCACGTTTTTTGGCATTTTTAATGAAACGCTTTACACTATCTGCTGTTAGGTCAAGCAAAGGACGGTCGCCGGCTGCCGCGCCTTCGCCTTCGCCGCCTTCGTTGTCATCGTCAGATTTTGGGGATTTTGCCATTGAATGGTGTCTCGGGGGGTTGAACCCTAATGTGTGTCTTGTCGGGCCTGACTTCAACAACCGCGCTGGGTGCAGCTCCGGTTAAATCATCCAAGCTCTGGTGAAAAATTCTTTTCGTACCGTAAATCGGTAAGGCTTAATCCCTCATTAACCCTGCCGGTGTGGCCGGGGATAACACGGTTTGAATGGTAAAAATGATCGGCAAAGTCATACCTGCCGCCATTTCAGCGTCCTGATTCCTGCGAATCACTAAAAGGTCAAGCTAAATTGAAGTGATTCGTGGCTTCGCTAACTGATTCGCGTTAACCAACTGATTTTACACGCCCCGAAAGCACGCCAAACCCTTCAACCAGAGCATCAATCTGCTGCAATTGGTTGAGTTCTGCGTTTAAAGCAACGAAAGCGGCGAATCGCTCTTCGGTGGCATTTTCACCCAGTTCAACCTCTGCTTCCCGCAGTTCATTGCGGATTGTATGGATGCGGCGGTGCAAGCCTGACGCTTGTTCAAAGAACAGAGCCGCATCGTCAAGAGCCGCGCCTTCAAGCGCTGTCCATAAACCGGCATTGCGCACGCGGGTTTCAAGGCCCTCAAAATGCGCCGCCAAACCACGGGCCTGAAATGCTGCGGCAATAGCATCCCGGTCAGGCAAAGCATGTTCTGAAAAAACATCCATCAATGCGCCACGAACGGCCTGAGCGACACCAGACGAAAAATTCAGCATTTCAAAGCGCTCAAGGTCGCTAGCCGCAAGTTGCGGATGGTTCACAATCGCAACCAACAGAGCCGCTTCACGAAGGCCCGATGCACCATCGCCTGCCGCCAGCATCGGCGAACGCGCCAAACTATCCGACATTGCCGTGCGCTGCGGAGCCATCCCGGTGCGGCTGCCACCTTGATTTGCGGGCGGGTTGCGGCGGTTATTTTGATCATTGTTCCGGGCAGGCCGTGTCGCACCAAAAAACGCCTGCATACGGTCGCGCATATCTTGCGCGTAATGACGCTTGACTGTCTCATCAGTAATTAAATTGGTCAGGCGTTTTAATGTGCCCTCGAGTTCGGCACGGCGTTCGGGTGTATCAAACGTGCCACCTGCGGTTTCGCGTGCCCAAAGCATATCGGCAAGCGGGCGCGCTTGCGCAATAATGGCGTCAAACGCCAGTTTGCCATCGCGCTTAACCACATCATCGGGGTCTTGGCCTGAAGGCAGCATCGCAAACCGAACGGACTTGCCGGGTTTAAGTTTCGGCAAAGCAAGTTCAATCGCGCGGTAGGCCGCCCGCAAACCTGCGCTATCGCCATCAAACGACAATACCGGTTCGTCCGCCGCGCGCAGCAACATATCAAGTTGATCTTCGGTGAGCGCAGTTCCAAGCGGGGCGACTGCATGCCCTATACCAGCCTGCGCCAGTGCAATCACATCCATATAGCCTTCAACTGCAATCAAAGTGCCAGCCTCTTGGCTGGCTTTGCGGGCGCGGGCAAAATTGTAAAGCGTGCGGCCTTTGGAAAACAGATCGGTTTCGGGCGAGTTGAGGTATTTCGCTGGCACGTCTGCCGAAAGCGCCCTGCCCCCGAAGGCAATCGGGCGACTTTTCGTGTCCTCAATCGGGAACATCACGCGGTCGCGGAACCGGTCATATGAGACAGGAATATCCTCGCCAAAGACCACAAGACCGGAAGCCTCAATCAAGTCTTTTTCGACGCTCTTACCGGCCAGAAACGTTTTAAGCGCACTACGGCTTTCCGGCCCGTATCCAAGTCGGAACTCGGTCTGCGTGCGCCCGCTTAAACCCCGGTCGCGCAAATAAGCCCGCGCTTTTGCACCGTCTTGGCTTTGCAATGATTGCTCAAAAAACTGAACCGCCATTTCGGTAATGTCGTGCAGGCTGGCGCGGCGTTTTTCTTTAACCTCGTCGCGCGGTGCGGCAGCAGGCAGCGCAATGCCGGCCATATCGGCCACGCGTTCGACAGCTTCAGGGAAAGCCAGCCCGTCAAGTTCTACCAAAAACCGGAAGTGATCGCCCGTCACACCGCAGCCAAAACAGTGATACCGGCCTTTCCGGTCTTCGCAATGAAAGCTTGGCGACTTTTCGCCATGGAACGGGCAGCACGCCCAATGATCGCCGCGCGACACGTTGGATTTTTTGGCATCCCATTGCACGCGCGTGCCGATCACATTGGAAATCGGCACCCGTTCACGGATTTCATCAAGAAACATCTGGTCAAAGCGCATGAATGTCTTTCACCACGTCTGTGGCCTCAAGTCTTGGCGCAAATAAACTTCTGCCCGCTGTCCACAGTCAAGCATCGTGCGAAAAAGTGTTTGCGGTTTTTCGCGAAAACGATGCGGCTGAACAAAAAACTACATCAGCAAGGATTTAACTTTCGCGCTCGCAATCGTGAAATCCATTTTTCCAGGATAGCGCTCTTTCAGCGCCGCCATGCATTTGCCCATATCGCGCGGGCTGGTTGCGCCAAGCTCGGCAATGACCGCATCGCAAGCCGCGGTGATTTCATCTTCCGACATTTGTCTCGGTAAAAATGCGTCAATGATTGCAATTTCCGCGCGCTCTTTATCCGCCAACTCCTGCCGTCCGCCGGTTTCATACATCGCAATCGAATCATCACGTTGTTTGATCATTTTGCGCAGCAGCGTCACAATCTCATCATCATTGATCGGGTCTTTGCCGGAACCGCGCTGCACAATATCGCGGTCATGCACGGCTGCTTGCACCATGCGCAAAGTGCTCAAACCCAATTTGTCTTGCGCCTTCATCGCAGTTTTCACTGCAGCCGCTAAAATCTCACGCATGTTAATCCTCGACCTGTTTTGCGCGTCTATAGCACCAATCAATCTTGTGTCTGAAAAAACTGTGGCGTTGACCCGTTAGCCTTCAAGTCTTAAGGCCTGATCAATCAGCGAAGGAGCAAACTTGATGAGCGTATCTTTTGACGCCGCACAGCCTTGGGGCAAAACCAAGCCGACCGCTTTGCTGATTCTGGCTGACGGCACTGTGATTGAAGGCATGGGCGCAGGCGCTGAAGGCGCGATTGAAGCCGAATTAGTGTTCAACACCGCCATGACCGGCTATCAGGAAATTCTCACCGACCCGTCCTATCTTGGCCAAATTGTAACATTCACCTTTCCGCATATCGGCATCGTTGGCACCAATGATGAAGACATTGAAGACCTGACACCGCTTGCCCGTATCGGCGCGGCAGGTGCAATTTTCCGCGCAACGATTACCACCTCATCAAACTACCGCGCCGAAAAAGGTCTCGACGCTTGGCTTAAAGCCCGCAATGTCATTGGCATGTCTGGCGTTGATACGCGGGCGCTGACCGTGCTGCTCAGGGAACGCGGCGCGCAAAACTGCGTCATTGCTCATAATGCCAAAGGCGAGTTTGACATCGAGGCGCTCAAAGCCCGCGCCCGTGCTTGGTCAGGCCTCGAAGGTTTGGATTTAGCGCCGGAAGCAGGTTCCGTGCAATCTGCAAACTGGTCTGAGGCCGCTTGGTCTTGGGAAGAACGCTTTGGCAAAAGCACCAGCGATGCCGCGCATATTGTGGCGATAGACTATGGCGTAAAACGCAACATCTTGCGCCTGATTGCCAGCCTTGGCGCAAAAGTGACAATTGTTTCCCCGCAAATGCCCGCCGCTGATATTTTGGCAATGAAGCCCGACGGCATATTTTTATCCAACGGCCCCGGCGACCCTGCTGCCACCGGCAAATATGCCGTTCAAATCACGCAAGATTTAATCGCCAGCGGCATACCGATTTTTGGTATTTGTCTTGGCCATCAGATTTTGGGTTTAGCGCTCGGTGC
>JANMFT010000470.1:0-9384 GCA_031374255.1 Limoniibacter sp.
TTTGGTTTGGTCGCAGACAGGCAAAGGCGAATGGCGCTAATGTTGAAATAAGGGTCAAGGTTTGGGGAGGCTTTCATGCGTTATGGTTTTATCGGTTTGGGAAATTTGGGCGGGCATTTGGCCGCGAGTTTGCTGCGCGAGGGCTTTAGTGTTTGCGTCACAGACATCGACCCGAAACTCGGCGAACGCCACATCGCGATGGGTGCGACATTTGTTGCCACGCCGCAGGAAGTTGCCAGCCAATCTGACGCTGTGTTCACCTGCCTGCCATCGCCAGCGGTTTCCGAAATGGTGCTGCATAAGATGCTGGAAACAGCAAAACCCGGAATGGACTGGATCGAAATCTCGACGCTTGGCCGCGATGACATTCTGCGGCTTGGCGCGGTGGCAGCAGAGCACAAAGTGCGCCTGATGGAATCACCTGTCACCGGCGGCGTGCATTTGGCGGCGCAGGGCAAAATCACGGTGCTGGCGGGCGGCGATTTGGATTTATATGAAAAGCATAAGCCAGCGCTTCAAGCCATGGGCAACAAAATTTTGCATATGGGGCCGCTTGGCTCTGCGGCAGTCATCAAAGTCATCACCAATATGCTGGCGTTTATTCACCTTGTGGCCGATGGCGAAGCCTTGATGCTGGCGAAACGCGGCGGCTTGGATTTGGCAAAATCATGGGAAGCGATCACGGCTTCTTCGGGCACATCCTTCGTGCACGAAACCGAAGGCCAGCTGATATTGAACGGGTCATACGACATTGCCTTCAGCATGGATTTGGCGCTGAAGGATTTGGGGTTTGCGATGGGTTTTGGCCGCGAATTTGGCGTGCCGCTCGATTTGGCGGGGCTGACACAGCAGACATTCATGCGCGGCAAAGCGGCCTATGGCGGCGCAGCGCAATCGACCCAAATCGTCAAATTACTAGAAGATGTGCTTGGCACAGATTTAAGGGCCGATGGTTTTCCCACCCGGTTGGAATAGGCAAATTAGAGTGGTGAAAAGTTCCGGTTTTAGGCTGGTCAATTTGGCTTGTTCGGCATAATGCAGTCAAAACACAAGTCACAGGTTTAACCTATGCTCGATACCATTTGGCCGCTCTTACAAATTATTTTTGCTGATATCGTCCTTTCAGGCGACAACGCACTCGTCATTGGCATGGCCGCTGCGGGCCTTGCTCCGGCAGATCGCCAGCGTGCTATTTTCCTCGGCATGGCACTTGCTGCTGGCCTGCGCATATTCTTTGCTATTATTGCCACGTTCCTGCTTGGCGTGCCCGGCCTGCTGTTTGCGGGCGGTTTGCTGCTGGTTTGGGTGTGCTATCGCTTTTACGGCGACATTAAAGACCATATGAGCAAGGGCGTTGATGGTACAGTTGGCCCTGATGAAACCGGCGCCAAAGAAGGTAATACGCTCTGGAAGGCGCTTGTTACCATCACCATTGCTGACGTGTCGATGTCGATAGACAATGTGCTGGCTGTCGCCGGTATTGCACGCGAAAATACAACTTTGCTGGTTTTCGGGCTTGGACTCGCCATTGTGTTCATGGCGTTTTTTGCAACAATCATTATGCGTTTTATGGTGAAATATGCTTGGTTATCATGGCTGGGCTTGGTGTTTCTGGTCTATATCGCAGGCAAAATGCTGTATGATGGCTGGCCGGAAGTCGCCACTTTGCTCGCGCCTTACATAGGCTGAACCGATGTCATTTCGCGCGCTTTTGGTTGAAAAAGACGGTGATGCCGCACCTGCCGCCAGCGTTCAAATGCTGGACGACAGCCATCTGCCCGCAGGCGATGTGACGGTGGCCGTTGAATATTCAACGGTCAACTACAAAGACGGTTTGTGCATCGGCCCCGGCGGCGGATTGGTGCGCAACTACCCGCATGTTCCCGGCATTGATTTTGCCGGAATTGTTGAATCCTCTGATGATCCTCGATATCGAGTTGGCGATAAAGTTGTGCTCACCGGTTGGCGCGTGGGTGAAGCGCATTGGGGCGGTTACGCGGAAAAAGCACGTGTCAAAGCCGATTGGCTGGTGCCATTGCCGCACGGCCTTACAACACGCCAAGCAATGGCCGTTGGCACGGCGGGCCTCACATCGATGCTGGCGGTGATGGCGCTGGAAAATCACGGCCTAACTCTAGCAAAAGGCGAGGTTTTGGTGACCGGTGCTGCTGGCGGGGTAGGCTCAGTTGCAACCGCGATTTTGGCAAATCTGGGCTATCAAGTGGCAGGCGTAACCGGCAGGCCCGAAACCGCTGATTATTTGAAATCCTTGGGTGCAACACGGATTGTCGCTCGCGAAGAATTGGCCGAAACCGTTAAACGCCCGCTTGAGGCTGAAATATGGGCAGGGTGTATCGATGCCGTCGGTGGCGCGATGCTCGCAAGAATTCTCGGCCAAATGAAATATGGCGCGTCAGTTGCTGCCGTAGGCTTGGCGGGCGGTGCAAATCTGCCTGCAACAGTCATCCCGTTTTTGCTGCGCGGTGTAAATTTGCTTGGCATAGACAGCGTGGTGCAGCCTTATGACAACCGCGTTCGCGCTTGGGCGCGCATCGCAAAAGACCTGCCGCTGGACAAGCTCGAAGCCATGATCACGCCTGCTACTCTAGGTGATTTGCCAGCGCTTGGCGCTGCTATTTTAAAGGGTCAGGTTCAAGGCCGTGTCGTTGTGGATGTGCGGGCTTAAATTTTTGTCACCATTTTGTAGCCGGGACGAAACAAAAGTCGCGCATGGGTGACAGCGGTTTTACCGAGCCATGTAATACGCTCTGCAACAAAACTGGCGTCTCCCGTTTTTGCGCCGAGTAATTTTGCTTCCGCTGCTTCCAAGCTCTGCGCTGAAAATGTGAATTCTGCCGTGGTAAATGGCACGGCATTGACCAGCCATTCGTTTGGGTTGTGTGAAGTAAAATCACCATTAACTGCTTGGGGAACAGCTGCAAGATTGATCCAGCGGTCTTCAAAAATATGCGGCGTGCCCGACGCAAAGTGCAGGCAGCGCAGGTGCAAGATTTGTGCGATCGAGAGTGAAAGACGGGCTGCCAGCCAGTCGGGTGCTTGAACGATTTCACGCTCAAGCAATCGATAAGAATAGGTCGTGCCGGTGGCCTCAATTTCGGCTCTAATCAGTGGAATTTCGAGTTTGGCATGGCGAGTGCGGGATACGGCAATTCGTGTTCCGGAATGACGTTTTCGCTCCAATATTCCTTCGTCTGACAATTCGCGCAAAGCACGGTTGACCGTGGCGCGGGCGACGCCAAATTCTGCGGCCAGCTCGATTTCACCTGGGATATTTGCACCTGCAACGTAATCCTGGGCCTGCATACGGCGCAACATTTCCTGCTTGATAAAACGATAGCCGGTCACAGCCGCGCAATCAGTTTTTTAATGGCAGATCTGTAGCGGTTCACGATTTTATTGCGCGCAACGTGTTGGCCGTTTTTCACGCAATGACGCCCCGCAGACCATATATCAGTAATGACACTATCGCTGCCCGAAAACACCCAGCCGTCGATTAGTTGGCTTGGCTTTAGAGCGCACAAGGCTTGATGATCGCTGTTGATTGCAACCAGATCAGCAAGCTTGCCAACTTCGATGCTGCCTGATTTCCGGCCCAGCGCTTTGGCGCTTCCAACTGCGGCATGAACATAAATTTGCTGGCCGGTTGAACCTTCATTGATGGCAAGTATATTGCGCCCAAGGTAGCGCAAACGCTGCGAATATTCCAACGTTGACAATTCACCTGAAACTGAAATCCGGATGCAACTGTCTGAACCGATTGCGATATTTCCGCCTGCCTTCAGAAACTCCACACCATTGAAAATGCCATCGCCCAAATTGCTTTCAGTGAGCGGGCAAAGGCCTGCAACTGCGCCCGATTGAGCCAAACGGATCGTTTCGCTTTCCGTCATGTGCGTGCAGTGAATGAGACACCAATTTTCGCCGATATTGGCATTATCGAGCAGCCAATCGACCGGCCGCGCGCCAAGCCATACAATTGTGTCTTCAACTTCTTTCGGTTGTTCGGCAGCATGGATGTGGATCGGGCCGCCGCCAAAATCAGCGGCAATTTTGCGCATTTGATCAGGGTTTGTTGCCCGCAATGAATGCGGGGCAACGCCAATGATTGTGTCCTCAGGCGCGTATTGCGCGGAGGTCCGGGCTGCAATGAAGAGCTCTGTAAAGCGTTGATAATCATTGCCGAAACGCTGCTGGCCGCCCGCCAAAGGCTGCTCGCCGGTTCCGCCAAAACCATAGAGAACCGGCAATAAAGTGAGGCCGATTCCGGTTTCATCAGCGGCAGCCAAAATGCGCTGCGAGAGTTCATCAATTGCCGTGTAGGGCACGCCACCGGGCTGGTGGTGCACATAGTGAAATTCGCCCACTGATGCATAGCCGGCCTCTTGCATTTCCATGAAAACCAAAGAAGCAATCGCCTCGATGTCCTCCGGTGTTAGATGATCGAGAAAACGATACATCAATTCCCGCCAGGTCCAGAAATTATCGCGGCCCGATAAAGTACTTGGTGCGCGATATTCGGTCATGCCAGCCATGGCGCGTTGGAACGAATGTGAATGCACATTGCCAAGCGCGGGAAGCAGCGTATCGACGGTAACGTCACCGTACATTGCCTGCGCAGTTCGTTCGATTGCAATAATCTTTCCGTCTGAGGTTTCCAGCCGAATATTGGTCGCCCAACCTTCGGGCAGAAGCGCATTTCTGGCGTGAATGTGCATCTGGCGGCCTGTCATTATGTCTAGACATAAGGAAGTTACTGCCATAGAGTTTTGGCGTCAACCGGAAATGGATTTAGGCTGTGGCGATACGTGTTTTGACAGATTGCACGCTTGCCACAATGCAAGCAAATGGCACGTCTTACGGCTTGATTGCCACAGGCGCAGCGGCAATTGAAAGCGGTAAAATTGTTTGGGCAGGACCTGCGGACGCCTTGCCGAGCGCGTATTCCAAGGCTGAAATGATCCGGCTTTCAGGCCGCCTTATCACGCCCGGCCTCATTGATTGCCATACCCATGTGGTGTTTGGCGGCAACCGCGCAGCGGAGTTTGAACAGCGTCTCAATGGCGCTAGCTATAAAGACATCGCCAAGGCGGGCGGCGGCATCATGTCAACGGTCACCGAAACCCGCCGCACCAAAGATGCGCCATTACTGGCGCAAACGCTCAACCGCGTTGATGCCATGATGGCCGAAGGCGTGACCACACTGGAAATAAAATCCGGCTATGGTCTCGATATTGAAACCGAACTTAAAATGCTGCGCGTTGCGCGGGTGATCGGGCGTATCCGGCCGGTGTCCGTGGTGACCAGTTTTCTGGGCGCACATGCCATTCCCGCCGAGTATAAAGGACGCTCCGACGACTACCTTGACGAGGTTTGTCTGCCCGCGTTGGAAGCCGCGCATGCTGCTCGTTTTGTGGATGCGGTGGATGGGTTCTGTGAAAGTATTGCGTTTTCACCGGCGCAAATTGAGCGGGTATTTTTGAAAGCAAAATCGCTGGGTTTGCCGGTCAAGCTTCACGCCGAGCAACTTTCCAATTTGGGCGGCGCAGCTTTGGCGGCAAATCATCAGGCGCTGTCAGCAGACCATTTGGAATATTTGGATGATGCGGGAATCGCGGCCATGAAAGTCGCCGGCACAGTCGCCGTCATCTTGCCCGGTGCCTTTTACACCCTGCGCGAAACCCAAATGCCGCCCATTGACGCTTTGCGCAAAGCAGGCGTGCCGATGGCAGTAGCAACAGATTGCAACCCCGGTTCATCGCCGATGACATCATTGTTATTGGCGATGAACATGTCTTGCACCCTGTTCAGGCTCACGCCCGAAGAAGCGCTGGCAGGCGCAACGTGTACCGCGGCAAAAGCACTGGGGTTCGATGATCGGGGCACGATTGAGGCTGGCAAACGCGCAGATTTGGCCATTTGGGATGTTGGCCATCCGGCTGAACTGTCCTACCGCATTGGCGCAAACCCGCTGTTCTGGCGTATTCATGGAGGCGCATTATGAGCGCAATGGTATTGATGCCGGGCGTGGTGACCCTTGCCGAATTGGAGCAAATTTACCGCAACGAGAGCGCAGTGAAACTCCACGCTTCCAGTCATTCTGGCATCGAAAAAGCCGCTGCGATGATTGCCGCCGCCGCTTCTGGCAATTCCGCTGTTTATGGCGTCAATACCGGCTTTGGAAAACTGGCCAGTATGCCAATTGCCCCGGGTGATACTGAAACGTTGCAGCGCAATTTGATCGTGTCGCATTGCTGCGGCGTGGGTGAACCTATGCCGCGAAGCATTGTTCGTTTGATGATGGCGCTGAAACTGTTGAGTCTTGGGCGCGGCGCTTCCGGTGTGCGGATGGAGTTAATAGGGCTTTTGGAAGCCATGCTGGACAAGGGCGTTACGCCCATCATTCCGGCGCAAGGTTCGGTGGGTGCATCAGGGGATTTAGCGCCGCTTGCGCATATGGCGGCGGTAATGATCGGGGCAGGGGAAGCTGAGTTTGGCGGCGTTGTGATGCCCTCAAACGTGGCACTCGGAAAAGCCGGGCTACAACCCATTATTCTGGGCGCAAAGGAAGGCCTTGCGCTGATTAATGGCACGCAGTTTTCAACGGCATATGCTCTTGCAGGGTTGTTTGATGTTTGGCGGGCGGCACAAACGGCGCTTGTGACATCGTGCCTTTCAACCGATGCGATCATGGGTTCCACTGCGCCGCTTGAGCCGGAAATTCATGCATTGCGCGGCCATCGCGGACAGATTGAAGCCGCTGAAACCATGCGGGCATTACTGGCATATTCAATCATTCGCGACAGTCACCGCGAAGGTGATACCCGTGTGCAAGACCCGTATTGTATTCGTTGTCAGCCGCAGGTGACCGGCGCTGCGATGGATTTGCTAAGACAGGCAGCGTGCACGTTGGAAATCGAAGCCAATGCCGCAACGGATAATCCGCTGGTGCTGACAGCCTCCGGCCAGATCGTCTCGGGCGGCAATTTTCACGCCGAACCGGTGGCATTTGCAGCCGACATTATTGCGCTCGCCGCAGCTGAAATTGGCGCAATCAGCCAGCGTAGAATTGCGCTGATGGTGGACCCTATACTGTCGTTTGACCTGCCACCGTTTCTCACGCCCAACCCCGGTCTCAACTCCGGCTTTATGATTGCCGAAGTCACCAGTGCGGCTTTGATGAGCGAAAATAAACATATTGCGATGCCGTGTTCGACAGATTCAACGCCGACCTCCGCCAACCAAGAAGATCATGTGTCGATGGCTGCACATGGCGCGCGGCGCTTGATGCAAATGGCTGATAATTTGAACCGTATTTTGGGAATTGAATTGCTATGTGCGGCGCAAGGCATTGAGTTTCGTGCACCGCTTCTCACAAGCCCGCCGTTGCAGCGCGTTGTGGCGCGGTTGCGTGAAATTGTCGAGACATTGGGTGAAGACCGTTACCTAGCGCCGGATATTGAAGCGGCGTTTCAGCTGGTGCGGTCGGGAGCTATTCTTGCTGCAACCGGTGTTAAGCTGCCGGAACTTGGCACGTGATTTCGTTTAAAGTCATCCAAGGGACAAGCCCAATTATTCTGGGTCAGCCGCATGGCGGCACATTTGTGCCGGATGATATCGCTGCCAAACTCAACAGCAATGGCAGGCTTTTGGCAGACACTGATTGGCATATTGCGCGTCTTTATGAAGGGTTGATCCCTGAGCTTACCGTGGTTCGCGCGACATTTCACCGGTATGTAATTGATGCCAACCGTGACCCTTCTGGCCAATCGCTTTACCCCGGCCAAAACACCACCGGTCTGGTGCCTCTGACGGATTTCGGTAACCATCCAATTTGGAATGAAACCCCGGGTAAAGCGGAAATTCAGCGCCGCATCGATGTCTTTCACCGGCCGTATCACGAAGCGCTTGAGACTGAGATTGACCGCGTCAAAGCCCTGCATGGTTTTGCAATTCTATATGATTGCCATTCCATTCGTGGCACCATTCCATATTTATTTGATGGTGTGCTGCCGGATTTCAACATCGGCACAGATAATGGCGCAACCTGTGATAGCCGCATCGAGAACGCGGCTTTCAAAATCGCCAGAACATCCGGCTTCACCCATGTTTTGAATGGCCGGTTTCGCGGCGGCTGGACCACGCGGCACTATGGGCGACCGCAAAATAACGTCCACACCATTCAAATGGAAATCACGCAATCGGCTTACCTTGAAACCGAAACTGCGCCTTTTGCCTATAGCGAAACCAAGGCTGCAAAACTGCGTCCTGTTCTCGCCAACATCCTGAAAACTCTTACGGAGTTCAAACCATGACAGTCAATTCCCGCCATAATATGCGCGATGTCTACCCCGCCACCGGCACGGAAATTACCGCGAAAAGCTGGCTGACCGAAGCGCCGATGCGGATGCTGATGAATAATCTGCACCCTGATGTTGCGGAAAACCCGCATGAACTGGTGGTCTATGGCGGCATTGGCCGCGCCGCCCGCACATGGGAGGATTTTGACAAAATCGTCGCTTCGCTGAAAAGTTTGGAAAGCGACGAAACGCTGCTGGTGCAATCCGGCAAACCGGTAGGAATTTTCAAAACGCACAAGGATGCGCCGCGTGTGCTGATCGCCAATTCAAACCTTGTGCCGCATTGGGCGACGTGGGAGCACTTTAACGAGCTCGATAAAAAGGGTTTGGCGATGTATGGCCAGATGACGGCAGGCTCTTGGATTTACATTGGTACGCAAGGCATTGTGCAGGGCACATATGAAACCTTCGTGGAGGCAGGCCGCCAGCATTATGGTGGCGATCTTAAAGGCAAATGGATTTTGACCGGCGGTTTGGGTGGCATGGGCGGCGCGCAACCGCTGGCAGCAGTCATGGCCGGGGCATGCTGCCTCGCCGTTGAATGCGATGAAACCCGCATCGATTTTCGCCTCCGCACAAAATATGTCGATGCCAAAGCCCATAGCCTTGATGATGCGCTGGCGATGATTGACGCTTGGACAAAAGCGGGCGAGGCCAAATCCGTCGGCCTGCTGGGTAATGCCGCCGATGTTTTTCCTGAACTGGTGAAACGCATGAAGGCGGGTGGGGTAAAACCCGATATCGTCACCGATCAAACCTCGGCCCATGATCCGCTGCATGGCTATTTGCCACAAAATTGGAGCGTGACGGAATGGAAGGCCAAACAGGAGACCAACCCGAAAGAGGTTGAGATGGCCGCCCGCGCATCGATGAAAACCCATGTTGCAGCAATGGTGGATTTCTGGAATGCCGGTGTGCCAACGCTCGATTATGGCAACAACATCCGCCAGGTTGCCAAGGATGAGGGCTTGGAAAACGCGTTTGCTTTTCCGGGGTTTGTGCCCGC
>JANMFT010000043.1:0-5475 GCA_031374255.1 Limoniibacter sp.
TTATGGCGGGCAACGGGCATGCAAGACGGCGATTTTGGCAAGCCCATTATCGCTGTCGTCAACTCGTTTACGCAGTTTGTGCCGGGCCATGTGCATTTGAAAGACCTTGGCCAAATGGTAGCCCGCGAAATTGAAGCAGCGGGCGGCGTGGCCAAAGAATTCAACACGATAGCGCTCGATGACGGCATCGCCATGGGCCATGACGGCATGCTGTATTCGCTGCCAAGCCGCGAAATTATCGCAGATAGCGTCGAATATATGGTCAACGGGCACTGTGCAGATGCGATGGTATGCATCTCAAACTGCGATAAAATCACGCCCGGTATGTTGATGGCCGCAATGCGGCTCAATATTCCGGCGGTGTTTGTGTCTGGCGGGCCGATGGAGGCGGGTAAATATATCGCGCCTGCCGGAAATAAAGTGGCGCTCGATTTGGTTGATGCCATGGTTGCAGCTGCCGACGATAAATATTCTGATGAAGAAGTTGACCGGATTGAGCGCTCGGCTTGCCCAACCTGCGGCTCATGCTCCGGCATGTTTACCGCAAATTCGATGAACTGCCTGACTGAGGCACTTGGCCTGTCACTCCCCGGCAACGGCTCAACTTTGGCCACACATGCTGACCGCAAGCGGCTGTTTCTCGAGGCCGGTCATTTGATCGTTGATATCGCCAAACGCTATTACGAGCAGGATGATGATAGCGTTTTGCCGCGCAATGTGGCGAGCTTCGGCGCATTTGAAAATGCCATGACGCTTGATATTGCGATGGGCGGCTCGACCAACACGGTCTTACATATATTGGCGGCGGCCCATGAGGGCGGCATTGATTTCACGATGGATGATATCGACCGGCTGTCGCGCCGTGTGCCTGTGCTCTGCAAGGTCGCGCCCGCCAAAGCAGACGTTCATATGGAAGATGTGCACAGGGCAGGTGGTATTATGTCGATATTAGGCCAGCTTGAAAAAGCAGGGCTTTTGAATGCTGATCTGCCAACCGTGCATGCAACCACGCTTGGGGCGGCGATCAACCACTGGGATGTGTCGCGCACGAAATCGCAAATTGTCAAAGATTTCTACCTTGCCGCGCCGGGCGGCGTGCCCACCCAAACTGCATTCAGCCAAAGCCGCCGCTGGGATGATTTGGATCTTGACCGCGAAAACGGCGTTATCCGTTCAGCCGAAACGCCGTTTTCAAAAGATGGCGGTTTGGCGGTTCTGTCCGGCAACATCGCGCTGCAAGGCTGCATCGTTAAAACCGCTGGCGTTGACGAAAGCATATTGAAATTCACCGGCCCGGCGATTGTGTATGAAAGCCAGGATTCCGCAGTGCTCGGCATTCTGAACGGCGAAGTTAAAGCCGGCGACGTGGTTGTCATCCGCTATGAAGGCCCGATTGGCGGCCCCGGCATGCAAGAAATGCTGTATCCAACGAGCTACATCAAATCCAAAGGTCTCGGCAAAGCCTGCGCGCTGCTCACCGACGGGCGTTTTTCCGGCGGCACGTCGGGGCTTTCAATTGGCCACGTTTCGCCTGAAGCAGCCGAAGGTGGCTCGATCGCTTTGGTGCAAACTGGCGACACAATTGAAATAGACATCCCCAATCGGACAATCAAACTGGCTGTAACCGACGATGTGATCGCCGCGCGCCGCAAAGCGCAGGAAGCCATTGGCTTTAAGCCAAGCGAAAAGCGCAAGCGCAATGTTACCAATGCGCTCAAAGCCTATGCTGCCATGACCACAAGTGCCGCCAAGGGAGCCGTGCGGCGGGTGTTGGATTGAAAGTGAGGTCCACTTGGTGAGTGGCGCAAGAAGGGTGGGGTTCGAACCGCAGTATTGCAAAGCCATGCAGATGTATGTTTGTGGGTTCGACGTTTCAGATTTGAGAACAGTGGCGGAGGGGGTGACCGCCATTTGAGGGTCTCAAGTCGCTTCACTCAATTGCAGCTCTGCAATTTATCTAATTGAAATCATTTGTTAATAAAGCTATGTCGTCTCAATCAATTTCGTTGTATCGCAATACATCGTGGCTACTTTGTGGGGCTTGATGTGGGGCTTGATGTGGGGCTAAATGGACTTAAGCATGCCCACTGATGCCAAAACTCGACAAATTCTGCCCGGTCAAAGGCCACTTGCTGATGGCAGCATTACGGGTCTTTCTCTGCACTCATCGACAAATCGGGGGGAAGGCAAGTGGATTTTGCGGTTTGTCTCACCTGTAACCGGCAAACGCCGTGATTTTGGACTCGGGGCTTATCCGGCAACAAGCGTTGCGCTCGCGCGCCGCAATGGCATGGAGGCGCGCAACTTGATCGCCAAAGGCGGTGATCCAGTCGAAGCTCGCCGAATTGCTGAAATCGAAAGGCATGCAATCGCATCAGATTTCTCGTTCCGATCTGCTGCCATCGCTGTGCACGAAGAACTGCGTGCAGGCTTCCGCAACCCTAAACATGCCGCTCAGTGGATAACTACTTTAGAGACTTATGTGTTTCCAAAGATTGGCAACCGGCGCGTATCGGATTTGCGCGCATCAGATTTTGCTGACGCGTTGAGGCAGATTTGGCTTACCAAGCCAGAAACTGCATCGCGGGTGAAGCAACGATGCGACGCGGTTATGAAATGGTGTGCCGCACGTGACATTGTTATCGCCAGCCCTTTAGCTGTCGTTGATCGATTGTTACCAATGCAGCCCAGCAAGCGCCAACGCGTTGAGCACCATCCTGCACTGGGTTGGCGCGAACTGCCGGATATTTACGCCTCACTATTTGCCGGCACTGCAACTACGTCAGCCAGACTGTTGCTTGAATTTGTTATACTCACTGCTTGCCGATCTGGTGAAGCACGCGGCATGGAATGGGCTGAAGTTGATTTCCAAAACGCGGTTTGGACAATACCTGCCACACGAATGAAAACCAGAGTTGCACACCGCATTGCGCTTTCGCAGCGTGCAGTTGCTATTTTGCGCATCATGAGCGAGCAGCGTGATGGCAGTCCCCTCGTGTTTCCGTCGCGCAAAAATACACAACTTAGTGACATGACATTGACCAAGGTTTTGCGTGATGCCCATGTTATGAGTGACACTCCCGGCCGCATGGCAACCGTTCATGGCTTTCGGTCTACGTTTCGTGATTGGGCATCAGAAAACGGTTACCCAAGAGATGTCGCCGAGCGTGCGCTTGCCCATACAATTAAAAACGCAGCTGAAGCGGCTTACCATCGTACCGATCTGCTCGAACAGCGGCGTGTTATGATGGAAGCATGGGCGCAGTGGGTTGGCTTAGGACCAACTGCACTTGCGGCCTAATTCAGATCCAATGAATCGACTTATTTCATTCAAGAGTAAAAAAACAAATACATATTAGTGCATTTTGGGCTCCGACTGCCATCGATTCAAGAATAATGTAGTAAAATTCTCAGAATTTCAAATATGTGTCGGCACATTGCCTATATTCTCTATCCAGCGGTCTGACATAGAAGACCTGATTAATGTGTTTTTCGCGAGTTAATGGCCGACTGTTACTAGCATCTCTACGCTCACAGCTTTTACCCGAAATTGCTGTCATAAGGGTAGGTGATCAGCGCGCCGACGATAATGCTATTGATGTTAAAATTGGTACCGACTGAGTTGTATATGAGCGCGGTAATAATGGCTGCTGTTCAAGTAAACCAAAGGCAAACGGTTTTTCCCTTAACTATGCATTGCGTTTTTGATAGCTTGGGCGAGTTCGCCTGTTGAATATGGTTTTGATAAAAGGCGCGGCAATTCATAGCTTTCGTCTTTACGCCCGAGTTCCTCGCTGAAACCGGACGTCAGCAGTACTTTCAAAATTGGATACTGTTCTGTAATCCAATGGGCAAGATCAAAACCTGAAGCGCCGCCCGGCATCACGATGTCTGAAAACACAAGGCTGATATCTGGCGTCGTGTTAATTAGCACTTTGGCGTCAATTACGTTTGTTGCAGTCATCACATCATAGCCCAATGATTTGAGGCGTTCGACCGTAATCTCGCGCACATCATTATTGTCTTCGACAACAAGTATCAGGCCTTGACCGGAAAAATCATCGTTTTCTATCGACGCGTTAGGTGCCGGAACGGCACTGTTTTCTACCCTAGGAAGATAGAGGTTCACCGTGGTGCCTTCCCCCGTTTCGCTATAAATCGTCACATACCCGCCCGATTGCCGCACGAACCCGTAGATTGAGGCCAGACCCAGGCCGGTGCCTTTTCCTTGTTCTTTAGTCGTAAAAAACGGTTCAAAAGCACGCGACAAAATCTCTTTGCTCATGCCTGAGCCGGTATCAGAAACCGAAAGACGCACATAATCGCCCGGCTTTGCACCATCAATATGCGCCATTTTTGCAAAGCTATCATCCAGCGTTGCATTTCCCGTTTCAACGATGATGCGTCCGCCGTTCGGCATTGCATCGCGCGCATTAATGGCAAGGTTCAAAAGGGCATTTTCAATTTCGCTTGCATCTGCCCTCACCTGCCAAAGGTTTCCTGCAAGGGTGGAAGACATTTTAATGGTTTCGCCAATCGTCCGGCGCAGCAGATCAACGAGGCTGGTTACCAATTCGTTCAGATCTAGCAAGCGTGGTTCGAGGCGGCTGCGGCGTGCGAAGGCGAGGAGACGCTGTGTCAAACGCGCGCCCATTTCCACGCCGTTCAGTGCGCGACCGAGCAGCTTTACGTCGCGCTCATCGACAAGCCGGTCTTGCAGCAATTCAAGGTTGCCCCCGATAATTGTCAGCAGATTGTTGAAATCATGCGCGACACCGCCGGTAAGTTGGCCATAAGCCTCCATGCGTTGAGAACGCTGAAGTTGTTCTTGCGCCACCCGCGCTTGGCGAACCGATTCTTCCAATTCCGCGGTGCGTTCTTTGACGCGTTTTTGCAGTTCGCTTTCGACCAGTTTATGTGTGGTGACATCGCGCAAAACAACCGTCAGCAGAAATTCACCGCCAATTTCAATCTTGCTGATTGTCGCCTCTGCCGGAAACTCCTCACCGTTTTTCTTCAGCGCAAAAATCTCTTCACGCTCTCCCATATGGCGTGCACTTGGTGCATGGGCGGCAAAGCCGGTGACATGTTTTTGATGTCCGCGGCGGAAGCGTTTTGGCATCAAAATATCAAGCGGCTGCCCAATGATTTCGCCGGCCAAGTAGCCAAATGTTTTCTCCGCTCCATGGTTGAAAAACGTAACCTTCTGGGCGGCGTCAACGCATATGATGGCATCTGCAGCGAGCGCCACCATCTTGGCAAACAGGTCTTCCTGCGTGGAACTTTGACTGGTCATCAGGGCGTGTTCGCACTCGGAAAACCAATGTTAGATACCACCAGCTGGCTGATGACAAGTGACAGGCCCTAATGCGCCATCAATACCGGCAAACGCGCATCGGCCATTATTGTGCTGGTAACGCCGCCGAAGATCATTTGCCTGAACCGGCTGTGAGCGTAGGCGCCGACGACCAAAAA
>JANMFT010000252.1:0-4082 GCA_031374255.1 Limoniibacter sp.
TTCAGTGGTCTGCCATTGATTGAACGGGGTAAGCCGTCGCACATTTGGCAAGAGGGCAGCCTCTTTGAGCTCTGATTTTGGACATCAGAAAAGAGCAAAGGGCCCGCACCGTCGTTGCTTCAAGGCGCCCGGCTGGACATACAAACTTCCAGCCACATCCCCGGTCGTATAGCCGGTTCTGTTTTCCTTCGGCTTCCCCTGCCATCCCCTGACATTCGTCAAGTTATCCGGTTTTGCTGTTGCAAGCCGGACCGGCGGTTCATCCGTGGGCGCCCACAGGCTCGTGCGACCTTGGGCACGGCGCAAATGGTATTTTTGCGTGTCATATGCAAGCGGTAATTTATGAAAATGCCCGTAGCGAAACAATTATTTTTGCGTAATTTGGCAGCTGAGCCATTTCCGGGCGGTATGGGTAAAAATGTTAAAAAACTCTAACGGCTTCAACATCATAAACGGAGCCAAAGTGGCCGCCCAATCGAGCGAATCAATTGATGTTGTTTGCCCTTCTGATGGTTTGGTGTTTGCCCAAATCGCACGATCAAAAACGGCTGATGTGGATTCCGCTGTCCGATCGGCACACACTGCGTTTCACAGTGAAGCTTGGCAGAAAACATCGGCTTTGGACCGCGGGCGGATGCTGACCCGTTTGATGCACGTGGTAGATCAAAACCGCGACGAACTCGCCGCACTCGAAAGCCGCGATACCGGCAAGCCGCTCAAACAAGGCATTGCCGATGTTGCCGCCGCAATCCGCTATTTTGAGTTTTATGGCGGTGCCGCCGATAAGCTCCACGGCGACACCATTCCGTTTCTTGATGGCTATACAGCACTGACTTTGCGGGAGCCGCATGGTGTGGTGGCGGGGATTATTCCGTGGAATTACCCGCTTCAAATCCTGTCGCGCAAAATGGCTTCGGCGATTGCCATGGGTAACACATTTGTGGCCAAGCCTGCCGAAGATGCATCGCTGACGAGTTTGCGGTTGGCGGAGCTTGCTTTGGAAGCCGGTTTTCCGGCAGGTGTGTTTAATGTGGTGACGGGTTATGGCCATGAGGCCGGTGGGGCATTGGCCGCGCACCCGATGGTGGATTTTGTGACGTTTACCGGCTCAACCGCCACCGGAACTTTGATCCAGCAGGCAGCTGCGCAAAACAACCGCGGCACAACAATGGAGCTTGGCGGCAAATCTGCGCAGATTGTATTTGCCGATGCGGATTTGGACGAAGCCGCGCCGGTGATTGTGAATGCAATCATTCAAAACGGCGGGCAGACCTGTTCTGCGGGCGCGCGGGTGCTTATTGAGCGACCGGTTTATGACAAACTGGCCGGAATGCTTGCGGAACGATTTTCAGCATTGGTGGCCGCTCCGCATAACAGGGATGCCGACTTAGGCGCGATGATCAATGCTAAACAGGCGGCCAAAATCGAGGGTTATATTGGAGGGGCAATTGCCAGCGGCATTGTGCGTTTGGCGCGCGGGCAAATTGCACATGATGTGCCGATAGGCGGTGCTTATGTTGCCCCTGCCCTGTTTGGCAATGTGCCTTGGGATTCTAAACTCGCGCAGGAAGAAGTATTTGGCCCTGTGCTGGTGCTGATGCCGTTTGAAGATGAGACGGATGCCATCCGCCTTGCCAATTCAACGCCGTTTGGTTTGGTCGCCGGTGTTTGGACGCGTGATGGCGCGCGCCAGCACCGTGTCGCCAAGCGCGTTCGCGCTGGGCAAGTCTATGTCAATTCTTATGGTGCAGGTGGCGGTGTTGAGTTGCCGTTTGGCGGCTTTGGCAAATCCGGCTATGGGCGCGAAAAGGGCATGGCAGGTTTGCTCGATATGAGCGCGGTTAAGACGGTGGTGTTTAAGCATGGGTAATGAGTTGAATGAATTGCAAAAAAGACCCTCCCCAACCCCTCCCACAAGGGGAGGGGCTTCTGTCTGGCGCTTCCGGTGACTTTCTTTTGAGAGCAGTTCAGGCAAAACCAAAACTAATGCGCTGTTCTTAGCCCCTCCCCTTGCGGGAGGGGTTGGGGAGGGTCTCTTCTTAGCTAAATAGAAATCTTCAGAATAGGGATTTGATTTTGACCAAACGTCTTTCAGGCAAAGTAGCAATCATCACCGGTGCAGGCGCTGGTTTTGGCGAAGGCATGGCGCGGCGGTTTGCGGAAGAAGGCGCTAAAGTTGTCTGCGCTGACATCAACAGGAAAGCCTTGGAACATGTTGCCAAAACCATCGAGGCTGCGGGCGGGAAGGCCATTGCCGTTTTGGCGGATGTGGCGCGGCGCGATGACACAGAGCGGATGGTTGAAGCTGCGGTTAGTGAGTTTGGCCGCATAGACATTATGGTCAATAATGCGGGCTACTCGCATAAAAACGGCCCGCTGGAATATGTGGATGAAGATATTTTTGACATGATTTCAGCCGTCAACATGAAGTCGATTTATCATTCCACTTTAGCGCTGCTGCCGCATTTTGAAACCCAAGGTGGCGGGGTTATTTTATCAACGGCGTCCACAGCTGGCCTGCGGCCAAGGCCGGGCCTCACATGGTATAATGCATCAAAGGGCTGGGTGATCACCGCAACCAAATCCATGGCGGTAGAGCTGGCGCCAAAAAACATCCGCGTGAATTGCTTGTGTCCCGTGGCGGGCGAAACAGGAATGCTTGCGACCTTTATGGGTGAGGACACACCGGAGATCCGCGCCAAGTTTAAAGCTGTCATTCCAATGGGCCGGTTTTCGACGCCAGACGATATAGCCAATGCCGCTTTGTTTTTGGTGTCTGATGAGGCTTCCTTAATCACTGGTGTTGCATTGGAAGTGGATGGCGGGCGTTGTGTTTGAGATGGACACTGCCTGAGTTGCGGGAGGCTTACCTTGAATAAGGTTCACATAACCGGCACGGGCGTATTTACCCCGCCTGAATCCATTTCCAATGATGAGTTGGTTGCAGCGTTTAACGCTTTTGCCGATGCCGATAATACAGCTCACAGCGATGAGATTTTAGCTGGCACAAGAACTGCCGTGCCGCATTCATCGTCCGAATTTATCCTGAAAGCCTCCGGCATTAAGCGGCGCTTTGTGCTCAACAAATCCGGTGTGCTTGACCCGAAAATTATGCACCCGGTTTTGCCACCGCGCGGTGATGACGAAATTTCAGTCATGGCAGAAATGGCGGTGGACGCAGCAGGCAAAGCATTGGCTAGTGCGGGAATAGAAGCCTCACAAATTGACGCCGTCATATGTGCTGCCTCCAACCACGAACGGGCCTATCCGGCGATTGCTGTTGAAGTGCAAAAGGCACTTGGCGCTGGTGGTTTTGCGTTTGACATGAATGTGGCCTGTTCTTCCGCGACGTTCGGCATAACGGTCGCTGCCGATATGATCCGCGCTGGAACTGCGCGCCGCGTACTGATGGTCAACCCAGAGATTTGCTCGGCACATTTGGAGTGGCGCGACCGCGACTGCCACTTTATTTTTGGTGATGTGTGCACAGCAGTAGTGCTGGAGCGCGGTAATGAGACAACCAAAGGATTTGAAATTCTTTCAACCCGTTTGCTGACCGAATTTTCCAATAATATCCGCAACAATAATGGTTTTCTGCGACGCACTCGCGTCGGTGCGATGGGCGACAATCGCGACATGCTGTTCAAACAGGAAGGCCGCAAGGTCTTCAAACAGGTTGTGCCGATGGTAGCCGAGCTTATTCAAAACCATTTGGCCACTGAGAATATTTTGTCGGCGGATCTCAAGCGCCTTTGGTTGCACCAAGCCAATAAGGGCATGAATGATTTGATTGGTTCACGCGTTTTGGGCCGTGAACCCACGCGCCATGAACAACCCAATATTTTGCAGGATTATGCCAATACGTCGTCGGCTGGCTCTATCATTGCGTTCTCACAGTTTTCCGATGATTTGAAGTCTGGTGATTTGGGCGTGATTTGCTCGTTTGGAGCGGGGTATTCGGTTGGTTCGGTGATTGTGAGGAAAAGTTAAGCAGACGGCAGTGGCCAATCGGTGAGTAAGTCCCTCCCCAACCCCTCCCACAAGCGGAGGGGCCAAGATCCGCGTTTTCAGTTTTAGTTTTG
>JANMFT010000095.1:0-8687 GCA_031374255.1 Limoniibacter sp.
TTTTTGGGCTCGCCGCCAATGAATCTGGTACCTGCAAAGGCCACTACCTCTAATGGAAAAACCAACCTGTTGTTTGAAGGCGAAACTGCATTGAACATCAATTTAGGCAAAGATATTGGTGTCGCGAATCGCGATGTTTTATTTGGCGTTCGCCCTGAAGAGTTTGTCGAAGCGAGCAACGGCATAGGCTTTTTTGGGGCAGCGCTGCTGGTGAAATCTGTCGAGCGCACCGGCTCTGATACCTTCGCGTCCGTTGGCCTTGGGAACCATGTGGTGACGGTTCGACTGCCTGCGCGATCAACCATAAAAGTTGGCGATCGCTTGGCGCTAACAGTTCCGCAAAGTGCCGTCCGCCTGTTTGATCAGGCGAACGGCAATTTGATTGGTTAGCTGACCCAAAATATTTACAATGATTTTCAATGATAGGGCTTGCGCCTTTCGAATTGTGGGTTGAACAATAACCGCTTAGTTCCGCTGTTGAAAACCTCAAATGTACCAAGCTGCTGATACCCGTTACGACACTATGCAATACCGCCGCTGTGGCAAATCCGGGCTGAAACTGCCCGCCATTTCATTGGGGCTCTGGCACAATTTTGGTGATGATACGCCGCATGCCACCAAACAGGCAATCTGCTGGACGGCTTTTGATTTGGGAGTAACCCACTTTGATCTGGCCAATAATTATGGCCCGCCCGCAGGTTCTGCCGAAGAAGCTTTTGGCGATATATTGCGCAACGATTTTCGACCCTACCGTGATGAAATGATCATTTCGTCCAAGGCCGGCTACCATATGTGGAACGGTCCTTATGGCGAATGGGGTAGCAGAAAGTATGTGATTGCGTCGTGCGACCAAAGCCTCAAACGCATGGGTCTCGAATATGTGGATATTTTCTATTCGCACCGCTTCGATCCCGATACGCCGCTTGAAGAAACCATGATGGCGCTTGACCAAATTGTGCGGTCCGGAAAAGCGCTTTACGCGGGTATTTCATCTTATAATTCTCAGCGTACGCGTGAAGCGGCAGCGATTTTGAAAAGCCTTGGAACGCCGTGCCTCATCCATCAGCCTTCTTATTCTTTGATCAACCGCTGGGTGGAAGAAGACGGGCTGCTTGATACATTGGATGAACTTGGTATTGGCTCAATTGTATTTTCGCCCTTGGCGCAAGGCATGCTGACCGACAAATATCTGGCGGGCATTCCAACGGGCAGCCGCGCAGCGCAGGGCAAATCGCTCGACCCGAATATGCTGAATAAAGACAATGTTGAAAGCATCCGCGCATTGGCAGAAATCGCGGCGCATCGCGGCCAAACGCTTGCCCAAATGGCAATCGCTTGGGTGTTGCGTGGGCAGCGCGTGACGTCAGCACTTATCGGTGCCAGCCGTCCTGAGCAGGTGGTGGATTGCGTTAGCGCGATTAATCGTTTGGATTTCAGCGAGGCAGAACTTGCCGAAATCGAAGTGCATGCGCAGGACGCAAACATCAATCTCTGGGCGGCTTCTGCTGAACGCAAAGGGCCTGCAAGAAAGAAAAAATAATTTCAGTCTGGGAGGACAAGAATGTCAAACACAATGAAGGGCCCCGCAATATTTCTGGCCCAATTTGCCAGTGATGCCGCGCCATTTAATTCACTGCCCGCCATCACCAAATGGGCGGCGTCACTTGGCTATAAGGGCGTACAAATTCCGTCTTGGGATGGGCGGCTGTTTGATCTTGAAAAGGCTGCAACATCCAAAGCCTATTGCGATGAAGTTAAAGGCATTTGCGCTGATGCTGGTGTAGAGATCACTGAATTATCAACGCATTTACAGGGCCAGCTGGTGGCGGTGCACCCTGCCTATGACGCACAATTTGACGGCTTTGCGCCAGCCTCTGTTCATGGCAAACCCAAAGCCCGTCAGGCTTGGGCAGTGCAACAAATGATGTATGCCGCCAAAGCCTCGCACAATTTGGGCCTCACCGGCCATGTGTCATTTCCGGGCGCATTGGCGTTTCCGTTTATGTATCCGTGGCCGCAGCGCCCTGAGGGCTTGATAGACGAAGCCTTTACCGAACTTGCCAAACGCTGGAAGCCAATATTAAACGCGTTTGATGATGCTGGAACCGATGTGGGCTTTGAAATTCACCCCGGCGAAGACGTGTTTGATGGCACGACTTTTGAGATGTTTCTCGATAAACTAAAGGGCCACAAACGCTGTACGATCAATTATGATCCATCGCATTTTGTGCTGCAACAACTCGACTATCTTGCCTTCATCGACGTTTATCATGAGCGCATTTCTGCATTTCATGTCAAAGATGCTGAGTTTAACCCGACCGGCCGCCAAGGCGTGTATTCAGGCTATGCTTCATGGAAAGACAGGGCAGGGCGCTTCCGTTCGCTTGGCGACGGGCAGGTCGATTTCTCGTCGATTTTCTCGAAAATGGCGCAATATGGCTACAACCGCTGGGCGGTTCTCGAATGGGAGTGCTGTCTGAAGCACCCTGAAGACGGCGCCGCTGAAGGTGCCCCATTCATCGCTGCCCATATCATCCGCCAAACCGAAAAAGCGTTTGATGATTTTGCCGGTGGCAGCTCAGACAAAAAAACCAACCGCAAACTGCTTGGGCTAAGGTGAAGTGCAGCCATGAAAACTGGTTTCAATCTGCTCTTATGGACAACGCACGTGACCGAAGCGCATCTGCCGATTCTCGATGAAATTGCTGAGGCCGGTTATGATGGTGCTGAAATTCCCATTTTTGAAGGCACGCCGGATCACTATCTCTGGCTGGCCAAAGAGTTGAAAAAGCGGAAACTCAAAGCGACGGTCGTTGGCATTGTTGGCAGCGAAGAGGCCAATCCGATTTCAGCGGATGCAAATTCGCGTAAAGCCGGTCAAGCCCATTTGGACTGGTTGGTGGATTGTTCGGCAGCACTCGGCGCTGAAGTATTATGCGGGCCGTTTCATTCGCCGCTTGGCGTCTTTTCCGGCACTGGCGCAAATATCTATGAATGGGCGCGTTGCGTTGAAGCCCATCAAGCCATGGCCGCACGCGCCAAGCTGCATAAATTGAAAATTGCCGTTGAGCCGCTCAACCGGTTTGAGTGCTATTTTCTGAACACTGCCGACGATGCCGCAAAACTGGTGCGCGAGGTTGACGCTTCAAACTATGGCTATCTCTACGATACATTTCACTTCAACATCGAAGAGAAGAACCTTGTTGATGCGGCCAAACGCACGATAAAACAGATCAACCATGTGCATATTTCCGACAATGATCGCGGCGCTGCGGGCGACGGGCATGTGCCATTCAAGCAGACGCTCAAAGCACTGAAAGATGGCGGCTATGATGGTTGGCTGACAGTGGAAGCGTTTGGGCAGGCGCTGCCGGATTTAGCGGCGGCAACCAAAGTCTGGCGACCGTTTTTTCCGTCAACCAGCCATGTCGTTAAAAAATCATTGAAGACAATTCAGAAATATTGGTGAGGGAGTTATTTATGGCTATTGAAGGAAAATCTGACATCGCCGCATCACCCGTCAGACTCGGCATGGTTGGCGGCGGGCAGGGCGCATTTATCGGTGGCGTGCACCGCATCGCTGCGCGGATGGATAGCCACTATGAATTGGTGGCAGGCGCATTATCCGCAAACCCGGAAAAAGCCATGGCGTCAGCGGTTGAACTCGGCCTTGATCCGGAACGGTCTTATGGTTCTTACGAAGACATGGCTAAAGCCGAAGCCAAACGGCCCGATGGTATTGAAGCCGTTGCCATCGTTACGCCAAACCATATGCATTTCCCCGTCGCCAAGGCATTTCTCAAAGCCGGCATTCATGTCATTTGCGATAAGCCGCTGACCTCCACTTTGGCGGATGCCAAAAAGCTGGCGGCGCTGGCGGCTGACAGCGGTAAGCTGTTTATCCTTACCCACAATTACACCGGCTATCCGATGATCCGCCATGCGCGGGACATGGTGGCCAAGGGCGAGCTTGGCCGTATTCAAGTTGTGCAGGCTGAATATGCGCAGGACTGGCTGACGACGCCGCTCGAAAAAACCGGCCAGAAACAAGCCGAATGGCGCGTTGATCCTGAACGCTCCGGAGCTGGCGGTGCCATTGGCGATATCGGCACGCACGCGTTTAACCTGGCGTGTTTCGTATCCGGCCTAGAAGCGGAATCGGTTTCCGCTGATTTGGACTCATTCGTAGATGGCCGCCGCTTGGATGATAATGTGCATGTTATGCTGCGCTTTAAACCCATCGTTCGCGGCAACCGCGTTGAGCATCCAGCCAAGGGTATGCTCTGGGCGAGCCAGGTTGCACCGGGCAATGAAAATGCGCTGAAGCTCCGCGTCTATGGAACCAAAGGTGGCATTGAGTGGGCGCAGGAAGACCCGAATTATCTCTGGTATACACCATACGGGGAACCTAAACGTTTGATCACGCGTGGTGGTTCAGGCTCAAATCCGGCGGCTGCCCGTGTTACCCGTGTCCCGCCCGGACACCCCGAAGGCTATCTTGAGGGTTTTGCCAATATTTACACAGAAGCTGCAACTGCCATCCGCGCACTTCGCAGCAAAAAGGGTAAAGTGCCGAAGGAAGTGCTCTACCCGACTGTTCAAGACGGTCTGGCAGGCATGAAGTTCATCGATGCTTGCGTGCGCTCATCGAAAAAGAACTCAGGCTGGACAAAGTTGGATTGAGCGGCTCCACCCAAATCGTAAACACATCATAAATCCGTTTGCCCGTTTTTAAATAACGTGCTTCATTCACATTCTACAAAATGGCTTTACGCCATTTTGGTTTGGTGTGGACTGGGCCGCTTTTGCTGTATGCATTTGAACCTGCCGTGTTGCCATCATCCAGCGCATTGGCGCGGGGCTTGTCGCATGCGGCCATTCTCAGAGACTGCAATCCAACACATTTTCACGCCATCCCTTACCCCTGTAACATCGCTGTGATGGAGACTGTGTGATGCTGAAAGGCACTGTGAAATGGTTCAACGAAACCAAGGGTTATGGTTTTATCAAACCCGATGATGGCGGAGCCGATGTGTTCGTTCACATTAGCGCCCTGCAACAATCTGGCTTTAAAAGTTTGGCCGATAATCAGCGTGTTAGCTATGAAATGGCCAATGATCCCAAACGCGGCAAAGCCTCAGCGGTTAACATTAAGCTTGATGGTTGATTCTGTTTGTTGAGTGCGCAAATTTAATTCACTCAACAAATTGTTGAGTAAATTGAAAACGGCTATTTTGAAATGATGACGCATTTTTACTTTGTTTTAAATCAAAGCGTTGATAAAAGACTGCTATTTCTGCTTTAAGACGCTGCATTGCAAAAATTATTGCTGCATTGCACCTCAAAATAGCTATTGATTTGTTGAGTAAATCCATCATAACTCAACAATCGCTGCGTTTCATCGCTCATAGACCGCGCTGATAACACAGTGACTTGCCCTTGGAGGAGGGCGGGTTTTGAAACGCGGGTCCGCACGGTGCGGCCGCGAACGGGAGGACTAAAATGAAGCATATGGGAAGAGTTACGCTCGGTCTCGTTTCTGCCTTGGCTATGTCCACGGCGCTGTCGACCGCAGCAAAAGCAGCTGAACTCACTTTGTGTTGGGCTGCTTGGGATCCGGCAAATGCGCTGGTTGAAATGTCGAAGGATTTCGAGGCCCAATCCGGCATAAAAATGAACTTTGAATTTACGCCTTGGCCAAATTTTACCGACCGTATTTTGAATGAGTTGAATTCCGGCGGCAAACTCTGCGATCTGCTCATCGGCGACTCGCAATGGCTCGGCGGTTCGGCCGAGAACGGCTACTACGTGAAACTGAATGATTTCTTCGATAAAGAAGGTATCAAAATGTCGGACTTCGCGCCGGCAACTGTAAATGCTTACTCGACATGGCCAAAAGGCACACCAAACTATTGGGCGCTTCCGGCCATGGGTGATGCCAATGGCTGGTTCTACCGCAAAGACTGGTTTGAAAATCCTGAAACCATGGCTGAGTATAAAACCAAAACTGGTGCAGATTTGGCTCCACCAAAAACCTACGCTGAGTTGAAACAAATTGCCGAATTTTTCCAAGGGCGCGAAATCAACGGCCAAAAAGTTTATGGCGCGGCAATTTTCACCGAGCGTGCATCTGAAGGCATCACGATGGGCGCAACATCCGCGCTTTATCCATATGGCTTTAAATATGAAAACACGCCCGGCAAATACGACATGGAAGGCGCTGTGAACTCGCCCGACGCTGTGGCCGGTCTGGAAATGTATAAGGCGATCTATGATTGCTGCACCCCTCCGGGCTACACTGACAGCTATATGGGCGAAGGCCTTGACGCGTTCAAATCCGGCCAAGTTGCCATGATGATGAACTGGTTCGCCTTTATGCCCGGTATGGCAAAAGACGAAAAAGTCGGCGCAGTCACCGGCTTCTTCGTAAACCCGGGCGCGAAAACCGCGGCGTCCACTTTGGGCGGTCAAGGCATTTCTGTGGTTGCCAACACCGACAATATGGATGGCGCATTGGCTTACATCAAATGGTTCGCCAATCCCGACGTGCAGAAAAAATGGTGGTCACTTGGCGGTTATGCCTGCCACAATGCTGTTCTGAACGACCCGTCTTTCCCGACCTCGCAGCCATTTGCCGCGCAGTTCTTGGAAGCCATGGGCGGCGTACAGGATTTCTGGCAGGAGCCGTCTTACGCGCAACTGCTGCAAGCCACGCAAAAACGTCTGCATGATTATGTTGTTGCCGGTAACGGCACAGCAAAAGAGGCACTCGATGGCTTGATCGTTGATTGGACCGCTGTGTTCAAAGAAGACGGCAAACTCTAAACCCGAACCTCCCGTGCCGCCGCCCCTGATAATTTTGGGGGCGGCGGTCGCTTTCCTTATAATAATTTGAATGGACCGGATCGTGAGCGAGACCACCGGCTTGATAAACCGCGCCGCAAACGCAGCTGCTATTGCCACGCCCAAACGGGTGGTGACACGTGTTAGAGGCCTGTCAGATAAATCGATTGCATGGCTCTTCATCACGCCAACCATGCTGCTGTTGCTCGCCATCAATATTTTCCCCCTGATTTGGACAATCCAGCTCTCCTTCACAAATTACCGCGCCAACCGCCCGAATGCGGAAGTTAAAAACGTCGGTATCGATAATTACGTCGCCGTGCTTACCAACCCCGACACATGGCTGGCCATGCAAACAACCGCCCATTTTGTGTTTTGGACAATTGTTTTGCAAACGGTAATCGGGTTTTCGCTCGCCTATTTGATTGACCGCAAGTTCCGCGGCCATGCATTTTGGACGACTATCATTCTGGTGCCGATGATGCTGTCGCCTGCGGTAGTCGGTAATTTCTGGCGCTTCATGTACCAGCCGCAAATCGGGCTGTTTAACTATCTCGTCGAGTTTGTGACAGGCGTTCCTGCATCATCATTTCAGATGGTGGGCTCAGTCAATCTCGCGCCTTGGTCAATCGTCATTGTCGATACGTGGATGTGGACGCCTTACGTTATGCTGATTTGCCTTGCGGGTTTGCGTTCTATTCCAGACTATATTTACGAAGCGGCAGAAGTAGACCGCGCCTCGCCGCTGCGGCAATTCTGGTCAATCACGTTGCCCATGGCCTTGCCGTTTATCATGCTGGCGGTGCTGTTTCGCGGCATTGAAAACTTCAAAATGTTCGACATGGTGACTTTGCTGACAGGTGGCGGGCCGGGGTCAATTACGGAGGTTGCATCAATCACACTCAAACGTCAGGCGTTTGAGGCGTGGCGCACCGGCGCATCCTCGGCCTTTGCCATCATCCTCTTTGTCGCCGTGTTTGGCCTCGCCAACATTTATGTCAAAGCCCTCAATCAGGTGAAATCACGATGAGTGCGTTTTCCAAACACCTTGCAACGGCACACTCAGTTGTTGAACCCAGCCCATGGTCAAAACGCATCGCTGGTTCGCTGGTGATCATCTATGCACTGATCACCATGCTGCCGTTGTTTTGGATTTTCACAACATCCATAAAGTCACCACCGGACTCAATTTCTTACCCACCCAAGATTCTTTCATTTGACCCGACCGTTGAAGGCTATTGCAACCTCTTCACCACGCGCTCACGCCAGACAGCTGAATATATCGAAAGCCTCGGGCCTGCGACAACAACGTGCGATAAAATTGCACGCGATCGTTCAATGGTCGTGGTTGGCGAAAGCAAGTTTTGGCCACGTTTTACAAACTCCGTCGTGATCGCCTTCGGTTCAACCGCGCTCGCAGTGTTTCTCGGAACACTTGCTGCTTATGGCTTCTCACGTTTCAAAGTGCCGCTCGCAGATGATCTGCTCTTCTTCATTCTTTCAACGCGCATGATGCCGCCAATCGCCGTCGCGATCCCGATTTATCTGATGTACCGCCAGCTTGGGCTGTCAGACACCGCACTTGGCATGATCCTGCTTTATACTGCCATTAATGTGTCGTTGGCGGTCTGGCTGCTCAAAGGTTTTATGGATGAAATCCCGCGGGAGTATGAAGAAGCCGCACTGATTGATGGTTACACTCGCCTCCAAGCCTTCGTCAAAGTTGTCTTGCCGCAGGCCACCACCGGCATTGCCGCCACCGCAATTTTCTGCCTGATTTTCGCATGGAACGAATATGCTTTTGCCGTGATTTTAACGTCGGGTGAAGCCCAAACCGCACCGCC
>JANMFT010000114.1:0-1982 GCA_031374255.1 Limoniibacter sp.
TTGGTGGTTGAAAACCTTTCCAGCCATTTCCCCAAAGGTAATTATTGGCTAGTCAAATTTCAGATAATGTGGAGTGGTTGCGATGATCTTGTGCTGCGGCGAAGCCTTGGTGGATATGATCGAGCGGGACACAGTTGACGGCCATAAAGGCTATGTGCCGTTTGCCGGCGGGGCTGTGTTTAACACGGCCATTGCCCTTGGCCGTCTTGGTGCTCCGGCCTCGTTTTTTACAGGCTTATCGAGCGATCTGTTCGGAGATGTGCTCCGAAAGACTTTGAGCGAAAGTCATGTCGACACAACGCCGTGCGCACTGTCCTCGCGGCCAACCACGATGGCATTCGTGAAGCTCATCAATGGCAACGCGCAATACACCTTTTACGATGAAGGCACGGCAGGGCGCATGCTGTCGCTCAGCGAATTGCCAATATTGGACGCCTCAGTCTCCGCCATGCATTTTGGCGCAATCAGCCTAATTTTTGAACCGTGCGGTGCAACCTATGAAGCACTAATGGAACGCGAACATAAAGCACGCGTTATCTCGCTCGATCCTAACATCCGTGCCGGTTTCATCACCGATGCTGATGCACATCGTGCCCGAATGAAGCGCATGATTGCGATGGCCGATATTGTGAAAGTATCGGACGAGGATTTGGAGTGGATTGCCGGTTCAACCCATCATGAAGCGACCATTGCCGGTTGGCTAAAGTCGGGCGTCAAGATTGTTACCGTCACACGCGGTGCCGATGGCGTAGATGCATTCACTGCGCGCGGCAAAGTCTATGCGCCATCGCAGCGCGTGACAGTGGTTGATACGATTGGCGCTGGGGATACGTTTAATGCAGGCTTCCTTGATGGGCTTCGTTTGAAAGGAGCGCTTAGCAAAACCGGTGTCGCTAACCTTGCCGAAGCTGATCTGATTTTTGCACTTAATCGTGGTGCCGCCGCTGCTGCCGTGACAGTGTCGCGGGCAGGGGCCAACCCGCCCTGGCTCAATGAAATGCCAGCCTAACCATTATGAGAATTGTTGTTCTTGGTGCAACAGGCGGGCTTGGCGGCAGGCTTGCACATCATTTTCGCGGGCAAAAACACGATATTCTCGCGCAAGGCCGAAACGTTGAAAAGCTGGAGTCTCTAAATTTTGCCGGCATAAAATGTGTCGAAGGCCAACTGAATGACGCCGTTGTTATAAATTCAGTGACGGCCTTCAAACCGGACGTCATCGTCAACGCTACCGGCAAATCCGGCTTCAGCCGCGGCAAAGCGCAACATGCCAAAGCCAATATCGAAACCGTGGAGCATGCAATCGCTTTGGCGCGTGCCACAAACAATTGCAGGCTCATCCATTTTTCATCGCCATCAGTGTCTTATCGCGCACATGATTGTCTGAACATTTCCGAGGACAAGCCGTTCAGCCCGCCAGTCAGTGGTTATGCGTGGAGCCGCCAGCAAGCTGAACTCATATTAAATGCAGCCGACGATGTGCCTGTGACGATCATCCGGCTGCGTTCGGCTTACGGTTATGGCGCGCCGTCGCCGCTTGAGAGCCTCCGCCAAAGCATCATCAAGCATAAGTTTGTGCCTTTGGTGCGTGGCGGAAACGTCCAGATTGATTTGGTGCATGTTGACGATGTGGTTGAGGCGATGGATGCAGTTTTGCAGGTGAAACAACCCGCCAGTCAGTTGGTGCTGAACGTTGCAGGGCCGGAAGCGCTGACTTTCCGGCAGATGGTTGAAGGCATCGCCGCACATAAAGGCGTCAAGGCCAAATGGTTGCCGGTTCCCGGAATCGCTTTGGCATTTGCCGGGCCGATTGCTGAAATCATGATGACGATGCTGCCCGAAAATCGCGAGCCGGATATCAGTGCTCATATGGCAGGTTCGCTGCTTTATTCGCAAACGCTGGATTTATCACGAATTAGCCAAGTTACCGGTTGGTCGCCGCGTGTCACTTTCGCCGAAGCGATTTCCCAAAGGATACTTTA
>JANMFT010000128.1:0-2179 GCA_031374255.1 Limoniibacter sp.
CAGCGGCGCGGACATGCAGATTATCGCCTATGATGGTCAACCTGTTGCCGTGCCACTTGGCTTTGAAAGCCTGTCTCTGGCACCTGGCCAGCGTATCGATGTGGCCGTGGCTATGCCATCGGAGGCCGGTGCATTGGTTGAATTCACACGCGACGGCCCCAAGGGACCCGTGCGAATGTTTGCGCTGAAATCCAGCGGGCTAGACTTGAAACGCACGATTGGCATGGTGAAACCTCTGCCTGCCAACCCGCTCAAAGAGCCGGATTTGGCTAAAGCGCAAATCGTCGAACTTTTGTTTGAATGGTCACCGGGCGGCGATGCGCCGCAACCATCCATCTGCGGCACGCCTCAGTTTCAATTCTGGTCGATCAATAAAGTGGCATGGTCTGATGCGCAGGCCGGTTTGCCGGAACCAACGGCGACTTTGAATATGGGCGAAAGCTATATTTTGCGGCTGATCAATAAAACGCCAAACAGCCATCCCGTTCATTTGCATGGCATGACGTTTAAGGTTTTGAAATCAGACAAACGTGAACTGCCGCAGCTCTGGACTGATACGGCTTTGCTGCTTTCGGGCGAAACAGTTGACGTCGCTTTGGTGGCCGATAATCCGGGTGATTGGGCCATTCATTGCCATGTGATTGAGCACCAGAAGACCGGACTGACGGGCTTTATTCGGGTGGTTTAAAGCCTTTTAACTTTCCGGATGAATCACGGTTGACGCATTTCAAAATAGCCGTTACGCCTTCCATCATGACACAGAAAATTATTCTTGTGGTGGGAGCGCGCATGGGCAAGCTGGTGTAACCAGCAGGCGAGAGCCACTCATGCGCGAAAAACAAGGCTCCGAAAGGGGCCTTTTTTATTGTCCAAAACTTCTTTACTCAAACTATGACCTGTCGGGAGCGTAAAATAAATGACCAGCCAAATGACACTCGAAAAAACTGTTGAAGCCGACGAGGAACTGATGACCGGTGCGGAAATGGTGATCCGTGCGCTCGTCGATAATGGCGTCAAACATATTTTCGGTTATCCCGGCGGCGCGGTTCTTCCAATTTACGACGAATTGCACCAGCAAACAGAAATTGAGCATATTCTGGTGCGGCACGAGCAGGGTGCCGGCCATATGGCAGAAGGCTATGCACGTTCCACCGGCAGGGCTGGCGTTGCATTGGTAACATCCGGCCCGGGCGCAACAAACATGGTGACACCGCTGCAAGACGCGCTGATGGATTCAATCCCGCTGGTTTGCATCACCGGCCAAGTTCCAACGCCGTTGATCGGCTCTGATGCGTTTCAAGAATGCGACACTGTTGGAATTACGCGCCCGTGCACCAAACATAATTGGCTGGTGAAAGATGTGAATGATTTGCCTCGAATCATCCATGAGGCGTTCAGGATCGCCACAACGGGCCGCCCCGGGCCGGTGGTTGTGGATATCCCGAAAGATGTTCAATTTGCCAAAGGCCGCTATGTCGGCCCGCACGAAGTATCGCGCCCATCTTATCAGCCGAAAATGCAAGGCGATTTAACTGCTATCAAAGCGGCGATTGATTTGATGAAGGCCGCAAAACGCCCGGTGTTTTACACAGGCGGAGGCGTTGTGAACTCCGGCCCGGAGGCGAGCCGTTTGCTGCGCGAACTGGTGGCGATGACGGGCTTTCCAATCACGTCCACCTTGATGGGGCTTGGCTGCTATCCGGCATCTGGCGAACATTGGCTTGGCATGCTCGGCATGCACGGCCGCTATGAAGCCAATATGGCGATGCATGATTGCGATCTGATGATCAATATCGGCGCGCGGTTTGATGACCGCATCACGGGCCGCCTCACCGCGTTTTCACCGGACAGCCGCAAAATCCATGTCGATATCGACCCGTCATCTATCAACAAAACCGTGCGGGTTGACGTGCCGATTATCGGTGATGTCACCAAGGTTTTGGAAGACATGGTGCGGATGTGGCGGGCTGAGGGCAAGCCCACTAAGCAGGCTATTGCCGATATTAAAGACTGGCAGACACAGATCGCCAAATGGCGCGCGCGTAATTCATTGGCCTATTCCGCCAATAGCGATGTGATAATGCCGCAATATGCGTTGGAGCGTTTGAACGCGCTGACCAAGGGGCGTGATCTTTATATTACTACCGAAGTTGGCCAGCACCAAATGTGGGCCGCGCAA
>JANMFT010000259.1:0-2309 GCA_031374255.1 Limoniibacter sp.
CGCCTGCAACCCATTCCGGCTGGTTTTCTGCAACCAGCCAATTAAAAAATAGCATGGCCACAACCAGAAGCAAAACACCTCGCGCGGCGCCAAACACAAAGCCCAAAGCACGGTCGAGCGCACCGATGCGGCTGTCTATGATGAAGTCTGCAAGTTTCATGGTGATAAGGCTGACGATAATGAGCACGATCACAAAAACAATGCCGGCTGCCGCAATCGTCGCCACGGTTTCTGATGAAATGTAGGGCTGAACCAGTGGCACAACAGATTTATAAAGCAAAAACGCCGCTGCCGCCGCAGCAACCCATGAGCCAACGGCTAGCACTTCGCGAGAAAAACCGCGCACCATTGCAAGCAACGCTGAAAACAGCGTGACTGCAACCACAATCAAATCGAGCAGTGTCAAAGACATCCGTTTTGGCTCCGTTATTTAGATTTTACTATCAGGCTTAGTCACGGTTTTCATCGCGGCGTTTTGGTTTGTCCCCCACAATACGGGCGACCAAATCAATCAGCGCTTTGGGGTGAAAAGTACCGCTTTGTGCGATTGTTTCTTCGCTTCCCGCTGGAAATACCGCTTGCCGAAATCCAAGTTTTTCTGCCTCTTTCACCCGTTGAACTCCATGCCCAACCGGGCGCACAGCTCCAGAAAGACTAATTTCGCCGAAATAGACGCAATCACGCGGCAGGGCAAGTCCGCTCAGCGACGATACCAATGCGGCTGCAACTGCCAAATCCGCAGCGGGTTCGGAAATGCGGTAGCCGCCGGCCACATTTAAATAAACATCATGAGTGGTCAGCTTCACGCCGCAATGCGCCTCCAGCACAGCAATCACCATCGATAGCCGTGATGAATCCCAGCCAATCACCGCACGGCGCGGCGTGCCAAGCGGAGAGGGCGCAACAAGCGCCTGAATTTCCACCAGCAAAGGCCGCGTGCCCTCCATACCTGCAAACACTGCGGCTCCGGGTGCTTTTTCATTCCGCTCGCCCAAAAACAAAGCCGAGGGGTTGGCCACTTCGCGCAAACCCTTATCCGACATTTCAAACACGCCGATTTCGTCGGTTGCGCCGAAACGGTTTTTAATGCTGCGCAAAATCCGGTAGGAGTGTCCGCCTTCGCCTTCAAAATACATCACAGCATCGACCATGTGTTCCACGACACGAGGCCCTGCAATTTGCCCGTCTTTGGTAACATGGCCAACCAGCACAATTGCTGAACCTGAAGCCTTGGCGAACTTGATCATCGCTTGCGCCGAAGCCCGTACCTGCGTGACAGTACCGGGCGCGGACTCAGCCAGATCCGTCCACAAGGTCTGTATCGAATCTAAGATTACCAAGGCGGCGCGCGGGCCGTCTTTCAGGGTGGCAAGAATATCTTCAACATTGGTTTCTGCGGCCAACTCCACCGGCGCATCGGCCAAACCCAAGCGTTGCGCACGTAGTCGCACTTGGGCTACCGCCTCTTCTCCCGAAACGTAAATGACGCGATGGCCGTTTTTGGCGAGCGCCGCTGCTGCTTGCATAAGCAACGTTGATTTGCCGATACCAGGGTCACCGCCTACCAGCAGCGCTGAGCCTTTAACAAACCCGCCGCCAGTGACGCGGTCAAACTCGGCTATCCCGGTTGGCGTGCGCGGCGCATCATCAGTATCACCGGAGAGCGGTACTAGCGCTACCGGACGGCCTTTACGTTTGGATTGCTGTGATGCCGGGCCTGAAGCTATGCCGCCAGTGTCGAGCTCTTCAACTATGGTGTTCCACTCACCACAGGCATCGCACCGGCCCGCCCATTTTTGGGTGACCGAGCCGCAATTTTGGCAGATGTAATTTGATCGGGATTTGGACATTATGAGTTATTGTCAGCTTCAAAAATTGTTTCAAGGTCTTGCGCCGAATGCACAAACCGATCCAGAAAAACTGTATTATCTTCGACGTGATAAACAAGAAGATAGCTGAAAACACGCATAACTCGAAAGTCCGATCCAAGTTCACCGCGCAAACGAAACGCAAGCGGGCGCTTTTCAAGTATTTTGATTTTCTTGTTGAACTCTTCAAATACGCGCTGTGCACCACTGGCATCGTTTTGGCTAATGTAAATCAGGATTGAACGAAGGTCAGCTTCAATTTGTGAAGATGGCTTTATTTTGAAGCTCACGCTGCACGCCGTTCACGCTTTTCGGCTGCTGCGATAATAGCCTCCATTTCTTCCATCAATGGCTCGATTTCTGAATAGTTGTTTTCGGCACGAACTTTTGCCAATGAATCTCTTAATTCTGCAACTGTCAGCGGTTTTAAATGCTCTTTAA
>JANMFT010000266.1:0-5181 GCA_031374255.1 Limoniibacter sp.
GCCGCTTCCCGGCGTTGACGCTCTTGGGCGACACGCAAACTGATAAAGCGTTGATGCTCTCAAGGTGTAATTATTATTTCTTTATTAGCCTTGTTATAGTGCCCAATCTAAACATTTTAAATTCAATCGATTGAGTTTAGATCGCCCCTGTTTGCGGCCAAGCTTTGCTCTGCTATGGCGGCAAGACATCATTTCGGGGAAATCATATGTCACGCGCAGAACTCGTCAGCCAAATGGCAAAGCAAATGGCCACCAAAGACGGCTTCATCGCCGCGCTTGATCAATCCGGCGGCTCCACCCCCAAAGCGCTGAAGCTCTACGGCGTTGAAGAAACTGCATATTCCGGCGAAGCTGAAATGTATGCGATGGTGCACGCCATGCGGGCCCGCATCATCAAATCGCCTGCTTTTACCGGCGATAAAGTCATCGGCGCGATATTGTTCGAGCGTACCATGGATGGCGAAATTGATGGCATGCCGACGACTGATTACTTGTGGCAGAAACGCGGCGTCGTGCCATTTTTGAAAGTCGATAAGGGCCTTGCCGATGAAAGTCATGGCGTTCAGATGATGAAACCCAACCCGGGTTTGGGCGCACTTTTGAAACATGCGGTTGCCAAAAACGTGTTTGGCACCAAGATGCGCTCTGTCATCAATGCGGCCAATCAGGCTGGCATTGAAGCCGTGGTTGCCCAACAATTTGAAGTTGGCAACGAAATCATTTCCCATGATCTGATGCCAATCATCGAGCCTGAAGTCATGATTACCATTGCTGATAAATCGGAAGCCGAAGCCATGCTCTTGGCAACCCTGATTCGCCATCTTGATGCGCAAGCAACGCCCGTCATGTTGAAACTGTCATTGCCAAACCAAGCCAATCTTTACCACCCGCTGATCAAGCACACGAAGGTTATGCGCGTGGTTGCGCTGTCCGGCGGTTATCCGCGTGATGTTGCCAATACGATGCTCAGCCAAAATACCGGCATGATCGCCTCCTTCTCGCGCGCGCTGGCCGAAGGGCTATATGCCAGCCAGCCCGATGCAGAGTTTAACCGCGTTTTGGGCCAAACCATTGACGGAATTGTTGCGGCATCAAAGGCGGGGTGATTGAGTTCATACCGCCATTTGACCCGTTTAAAATTGTATCTACAATGTAGCGCAGTAGGAGCGCGATGATGCAAGCAAACATTGTAAAATGGGGCAATTCCTTGGCGCTGCGTATGCCAGCCTCAATGGCAAAGGAACTGGATGTTAACGCAGGCACTCAAGTTGAAATCATTGTGGAGAATGGAAAGTTAGTGGTTAGCCCGCCGAAACCAGTGCCGTTTTATACTTTGGAAGAATTGCTGGACGGTATGACGGAAGATAATCTTCACGGTGAAATTTCCGTCGGGCCGGCCGTCGGCAATGAATGGTGAATTAGCCTACTGCCCGAACGCTGGCGATATAATCTGGATTAACTTTGATCCGCAGCCCGGCCGTGAACAGGCCGGACGAAGACCTGCTTACGTGTTGTCTGCCAAACCCTATAATGTGGCGACGAGGCTTTGTGTTCTATGTCCGGTTACGTCGAAAATCAAAGGTTTCCGGTTTGAAGTTATGCTTCCTGATACATCCGTCATACAAGGCGTCGTTCTTACGGATCAGATTAAAAGCCTCGATTGGTCACTCAGACGCTCTGCATTTGCTTGCAAATGTCCCGATATTGCTGGCGAAGTTGCGGCAAGACTTAGAGCGCTTTTGCAGCTATGACCAAGCCGCCTTTTCTTACAACTGTACTGCCGTGGCTTTGCGTGCCTTTGCTGTTTGTGATGGGCCAGCGTGTCCGCGCGCGCACTGTGCGGATGGTGCCGCCGCCGGGGCCGCTTACCGGTGAGATTACGGGAATAGGCCAGCCATTGCGTCTCCTTGTGATGGGCGATAGTTCCGCTGCCGGTGTTGGAGCCAACCATACGTCAGAGTGCCTCGCGCCTTTAATCGCTGCCAATCTGAACGCTGTAACCGGCCAGCCAGTCGCATGGCGCATGGCCGGTTCCAATTCCGCAATTGCCTCAGACTTGCGTGACTTTGTCGTGCCGCATTTGCCCCAAGAAAACTGGACGCATATCCTGTTTATTGTCGGCACCAATGATGCAAAGAATTTTGTTACGGTTCGGGGCTTTACCAAAGGCTTTGGCGGCTTGATCTACGCTCTTAAAGCAAAATTTCCAGATGCGCGGCTGGTTTGGTCGCCCATCATCGACATGGAAAAAATGCCGACGCTGACGCCGTTTCTGGCAAAAATGTTGAACATCCGCGCCAAACTCATCAATGCCGTCGGCGCTGGCCTGTGTGAAGAACGCTACGCCATTCCCGCCGATCCGCTGCCCATTTCCATCCCTGATGGCTTTGCTTTGGATGGTTTTCACGCCAACGCCAGAGCCTACAAAGTCTGGGCCGACCATGTTATGAAATGGCTGAACCCTTCGGATTGAAAGCATAAAATGCCTGCGAAAACTGTTTTAATCACCGGCGGGGCCAAAGGCATCGGCCATGCCATTGCCCGCCAATTTATCAGCGAAGGCGCCAATGTGGTGATTGCTGATGTCGACGAGGCGGCGGGCGAGCAATGCATTGCGGAATTTGGAACCAAAGCCATTTTCGTGAAAACCGATGTATCAAAAACCGTAGATGTCCATAATCTCATTGCCGCTTCGGTAAAGGCTTTCGGTTCAATCAATGTGCTGATCAACAATGCCGCTATCGTGCATGCCGCGGAGTTTTTGGATTTGACGGAAGCCGATTTTGACCGTGTGATCGGTGTTAACCTCAAAGGCGCTTTCATGGTGGGCCAGACGGTCGCCAAGCAAATGGTTAGCCAAATTGAGGCGGGCGGCAAGCCGGGTTCGATCGTCAACATGTCGTCGGTCAATGCGGTATTCGCCATTGCCAATCAAGTGCCTTATTCAGTGTCGAAGGGCGGCGTTGGCCAACTCACCAAAGTCATGGCTTTGTCGCTTGCGCCTTACGGCATCCGCGTGAATGCCATAGGCCCCGGCTCGATCATGACCGATATGCTGGCAAGCGTAAATTCAAACCCTGAAGCCAAGGCCCGCATCCTGTCGCGCACGCCTTTGGGCCGCATTGGCGAACCTTCTGAGATCGCCACCATCGCCTCGTTTCTGGCGTCAGATGCTGCGAGTTACATCACGGGCCAGACCATTTTTGCCGATGGTGGAAGGTTGCCACTGAATTATACCGTGCCGGTGAAAAACGAATTCAAATCCTGACACCCTCCTGACATTATGCTGTCAGGAGGGGTGTGCGATATTGACCATGTTCAATTCCTCATGACAGGAGACTTAAGATGAGCTTTCCCCAAAATGCGGTATGCTGGGCTGAAATTCCAGTGACTGATTTGGCCATAGGCAAAGCCTTTTACGATGCTGTTTTGCAAACTGAACTTGAGATGCAAGATGGTGGGCCAAACATGATGGCAGTGTTTCCACCGGCGTCAGGGACAGGCATTTCCGGCCATCTCTATCCCGGCAAACCAGCATTGCGCGGCACTGGCAACACCATCCATCTGGTTGCGAACGAGCCGCTCGAGAAAGTGATGGAGCGCGTGACGGCCGCTGGCGGCGAAGTGCTGTCTCCGGCGCTTCCAGTTCCATCGGGCCATTTTTTCTACGCTTATGATCCTGACGGCAATTCAATCGGGTTTTTCAACTACAGTTAGGGCAGGTTCCCATGCGCCGCGCTGACCGCCTGTTTCAAATTGTGCAATTCCTGCGGGGCGGGCGGTTGGTGACGGCTGCCCAACTCGGCGCAAAGCTCGAAGTCTCAGAGCGCACGATATATCGCGACATCGCCGATTTGCAGGCCTCTGGCGTGCCGATTGATGGCGCAGCGGGCGTTGGCTACATCATGCGTCAGGGTTTTGACTTGCCGCCTTTGATGTTCACCCGCGATGAGGTGACCGCTTTGGTCGCGGGAGCAAAATTGGTAAAAGCGTGGGGCGGGTTGACTATGGCGCGTGCGGCTGAAGAGGCGCTGGTGAAAATCGCCGCGGTGCTACCCGATGTCGCCCGCAGCCAGCTTGCCCAAATTCACATCCATGCGCCAAGTTATAGTCTCACTGATGCAACCAGAGCCAATATTGATCTGGCGCAAAGTGCTGTTGAAAGCCGCCATGTGCTTGCTTTTGCTTATGCCGATAAAAACAATGCGCAAACAACCCGCATTATACATCCGCTTGGCCTTTGGTTTTGGGGTGGGCAATGGACTGTGGTCGGGTGGTGCTTAACGCGCGATGCGTTCCGCATGTTCCGGCTCGACCGTATGAGTGCGCTGGCAAAAACCGGCGAAAGTTTCAAACCTGAGCCGGGTAAAACGCTGAAAGACTTCTACCGTGAGATGGAGCGCGATTGCTAATCTGGAACAGCAAATAAAAAAGCGGACATCGCTGCCCGCCTTTCAAGAGTAGCGGAAAGTTTCCGATTATTCGTCGTCATCAGCCTCAACATTGCCTTTGAGCGATTTGAGTTTTGCAAAAACTGAATCGGCATCAAGCTCTGCGGTTTCATCATATGGCGCAGGTGCGGCGGGCACTTGCGTCTCAGCGGCGGGAAGCAAAGTAGCGCCGGTTTCAACGGCACGTGGCGCGTCTTTGGAGGCTTTGCGCACGGCAAAATCCAGATCGATTTGGCTGCAAAGGCCCAAAGCCACCGGATCCATTGGTGTCAAATTAGCTGAGTTCCAGTGGCCGCGCTCGCGCACCTGTGCAATGGTGGCCTTGGTCGTGCCGAGCAATTTGCCGATTTGGCTGTCTTTAAGTTCAGGGTGGTTGCGCACCATCCACAAAATCGCATTCGGGCGGTCATGGCGCTTGGTGACAGGCGTATAACGCGGCGCTTTGCGCTTTGTCGAAACAGGAATGCGCACTTTAGGCTCGGCAAGACGCAATTTATTGTCGGGGTTGCCTTCGCAGCGGGTGATTTCTTCGCGCGTGAGTTGGTTGTTGCCGGTCGGGTCCATGCCGCGAATGCCTTGCGCTGCATCACCATCGGCTATCGCGCCAATTTCAAGCGGGTGCAGGCCAACAAAATCACCGATCTGCTCAAATGTCAGCGCAGTATTATCAACCAGCCAAACGGCGGTGGCTTTTGGCATTAAAGGCAGTGTCATCAAAGTTGCTCCTCAC
>JANMFT010000260.1:0-9373 GCA_031374255.1 Limoniibacter sp.
CTAACTTGGCTAAATGACAGTTGAATGACTGGGTTTAATCACCCACCACAATATCGGCCTTTCGTGATCCGTTCAGCACCAGCCGCACATTGGGCATTTCATTACCCTCCATTTTGGAAATGATTTCATCAGGCGTTAGGCCATAATGCACCCAGCGGGCATGCAAGCGGTGCTCGAGTTCAGCTTCGGATTCTACGATCGCAATAGTCAGATCAAACATTGGCGCAAGGCTGCTCCACGGCGCTTGATCGAGCAGCAGATAATTGCCTTCAGAGATTATGAGTTTGTGCTGCGGCGTAATCAGCCGTGCGCTGCCGCGCGAGAGTTCAAGGCTGCGGTCAAACACGGGCACAGCGACATCGCCCTCAGCCTCGCGCAGGCGCATCAGTGTGTAGCGGTAGCCATCAACGTCAAATGTAAACGGAGCACCTTTACGCTGGCGTTCGCCGCGCGCTTCCAGAATAACGTCATCAAAATGATAGCCATCCATCGGGAAAACGGTGGCGCATTCAACGCCGGTTTGGAGGTTAATGGCTTCGGCTACAGCTTCAGCAAGCGTGGACTTGCCGGAGCCCGGCGGCCCGGCAATGGCAGCTATAAACCGGTTTTTATCGGCAGCGGCTGAAATAATACGGCCAGCCAAGGCAACTGCATGTGTATCAACAATGGCTGGCCGCTTATTCATGAATATAATTTACGCGGCCATCGCTTCTATTGGCGGTTCTTTAGCGCCCGTCATAAACGCCACCGCATCCGACATCGAATATTCTTTCGGATTGATCACACACAAACGCTTGCCGAGCCGGTGGATGTGGATGCGGTCGGCAACTTCAAACACATGCGGCATGTTATGGCTGATCAAAATCACTGGCGTTCCGCGCGCGCGAACGTCTTGGATCAATTCCAAAACCTTGCGGCTTTCTTTGACGCCAAGGGCCGCAGTTGGCTCATCCAAAATAATTACTTTGGAACCAAACGCCGCCGCGCGAGCCACTGCAACACCTTGCCGTTGGCCACCAGACAGAGTTTCCACGGATTGGTTGATGTTTTGAATGGTCATCAATCCAAGGTCAGACAGCTTTTTGCGTGCAAAGGCTTCCATTGCTGATTTATCCAGCATCCTGAACCATTGGCCGAGCGGGCCGGGTTTCAAAATTTCGCGGCCCATAAACATATTGGCCGCAATCGACAGCGCGGGTGACATCGCAAGCGTCTGATAAACAGTTTCAATACCATTATCGCGCGCCTCTAATGGCGATTTAAATTGGATGGTTTTGCCCTCCAGTTTTATTTCGCCTTCATCCGGGATCACCGCGCCGGAAATGGCTTTAATCATGGAGGATTTGCCCGCGCCATTATCACCGATAACCGCAAGAATTTCGTTCGGGTAAAGTTCGAAATCAGCGTGATCTAGCGCCGTCACACGGCCATAGCGTTTGACCAAACCACGGGCTGTCAAAATAGGTTCAACTTGAGTGCTCATTAGCGTGCAACCTTTCTGATCCACTGGTCGAGGGAAACAGCGACAATAATCAAAATACCAACAGTGAAATCCTGCCAAAGCACATCTACGCCTGACAGCGACAAACCATTCCGGAAGACACCAACGATCAACGCGCCGATGACAGTGCCGACAATCGAGCCGCGCCCGCCAAATAGAGACGTCCCGCCAATCACCACAGCAGTAATCGAGTCTAGGTTGGCAAGTTCGCCTGCCAGCGGTGTTACTGTGCCGCCAACGCGGCCGATGAGGATGATGGCGCCAAAAGCACAAATGATACCGGCAACAGTGTAAACCGAGCGGAGCACACGGTCGGTTTTAACGCCTGCCAGCGATGCCGCTTCAGGGTCGTCGCCAACGGCGTAAACATGTCTGCCCCACGCTGTGTAATTGAGGATGTAGTAAATCAAAACTGCCAAGATCAGAAAGGAAATACCGCCATAAGTGAGCTTGGCACCGGCAAATGTGATTGTGTTTCCAAAGAAAATCAAAAGGGGGGCGACGGCTTCTGTATCGGTTGCGCGGATTGACTCAGAGCCTGAATACCAAATTTTCAGGGCCGAGAAAATGTAAAGTGTGCCAAGAGTTACAATGAACGGCGGCAATCTGAACCGTGTCACCAGCGTGCCGTTCAAGTAGCCCATAGCAGCACCGGCAAAGCCACCAATGGCAACAGCGGCTGGAACCGGCACACCCGATTGCACGGCAAGTTTACCCATTACAATCGACGATAGCACCATGATAGCGCCGACTGAAAGATCGATACCTGCGGTGAGAATGACCAAAGTTTGCGCAATGGCAATAACGCCGATCACAGTCACCTGCTGATAGACCAGTGACAAATTATTGGGCGTAAAAAAACGCTCACCTGCGGTAAAGCCAAAAATAAAGACACTGGCGATCAACACAAAAATTGGAACTGCAGTGGGATAGGCATGCAAAAAAGCTTGAATTTTTACCAGGAGACTATCGCCCGATTTATCAAAAGATGCCACCGTAGCATCGGCCTCTTTCAATGTTGCCTCAAAATCTGACACAACTTTCGTCGGTTGCTTTGCGTCGCTCATACAGGTTCCCTCCCAGAACTTTGTCTAACCAATTCCCCTCAGCAAGAAGGGCGACAATGACGCCGCCCTTCCTGAATTTCAATCTGTATTTGGGATTAAAATATTAGCCCCAGCAGATTTTCATGCCTTCGTCGGATGTGATTGACGGCACGCCTTCCACTGGCTTGTCGCTAATCAACTGGACGCCGGTGTTGTAGAATGACAGGCCTTCAGAATTCTTTGGCTTGGTGCCGTCTTTGGCAAATGCTGCAATAGCTTCAATACCGAGCGACGCCATTTTGAGTGGGAACTGCATTGAAGTTGCACCAATGATGCCTTCTTTGACAGCTTTCACGCCCGGGCAACCGCCGTCTACGGAAACGATGATTGCTTGGGCTTCTTTGCCTGCAGCTTTCATGCCTTGGAAAGCACCTTCAGCGGCTGGCTCATTGATGGTGTAGATGACGTTCATGTCTGGGTTTTTTGAAAGCAGGTTTTCAACTGATTTCAAGCCGCCTTCTGGATTGGCGTTTGAGGTCTCGTGGCCAATGATTCGTGCATCGCTCTCTGATGCAAGAACCGCTTTATTTGGAACTTCAATACCAAAGCCGGTCAAGAAGCCGGTGTTGCGCTGCACATCGACAGAGATATTGTCTTTGTTAATGTTTAAAAGACCAATTTTAGCGTCTGCAGCTTTGTCACCGACAGTCGCGAGTGCCCATTTACCGATCAGGATACCAGCTTCAAAATTATCAGTGGCAAATGTTGCGTCTGAAGCGTCTTTGTCACCAATTTCAGTGTCCAAAGCGATAACCAAAACGCCAGCTGCGCGGGCAGCTTTCAACGCCGGAATGACTGAGTCGTTCGATGCAGTGATCAAGATACCTTTGGCACCTGCTGCAACGCAGTTTTCAATGGCTTCAATTTGTGGCTGTGCATCGCCATCAACTTTGCCGGCAGCAGCTTGAAACTCGAGACCAAGTTCAGTTGCTTTGGCTTCTGCGCCTTCTTTCATTTTCACGAAGAACGGGTTGGTGTTGTTTTTTGTGATGAGGCAAGCGCCGCCGGCTGCATAAGCTGAAGCCGAAAATGCGCATGCTGCAACAGCGCCGAGAAGCGCGGTTTTAACAAATTTCATAATGTATTCCTCCCAGTGGTATCATCCGGCACATGCCGCATGATAAAAAATACGACGAACAAAAAGACTTTCTGGCTTATACCTTTCGGCTTTTTTACCAGTGTCTACCTCTAAGCAACACTATAAAAAACCGTCTGTCAATTATTAAATCATTTGCCATGATCAATTGACAGATCGAGATAAACCCCGCAACTTGTTTGCGGGAGAGATTGATGTGGAGGAGGTAATGCCGGAACGGCAATGACCCCCGCATCAATAACAAAACAATTGACGAGTGACCGCGATCAAACTGTGACCATTGATACGGGCTCTGTATCGGCAATTGCTGTGCGGGGCACCAATCAAAGTGGCATGCGCGCCTTTAACGAGCGCTTGATACTAACTTTGGTCTATCGCAATCACGGTTTGGCACAGCGCGATATCGCACGGGCAACAGGGCTTTCAGCGCAAACCATTTCAGTGATTATCCGCCAGTTGGAGCGTGACGGATTGCTCTTGAAGGGCGAGCCGGTGCGTGGGCGTGTTGGACAGCCCTCTGTTCCTCTGGCGGTTAACCCGCGTGGCGCTTATTTCCTAGGCATTAAAGTCGGCCGTCGCAGTGCTGAAATGGTGCTGACTGATTTCTTTGGAACCGTGTTGGGCAACTGCCGTGTGAGCTATCGCTGGCCAACCCCGCAGAAGATTATTGAATTTGCCAAAGAAGGCATCGCGCAACTGAGTGAAAAACTCGAACCGGAGGAGCGTAAGCGCTTGTCTGGAATAGGCATCGCAACACCGTTTGAATTGTGGAATTGGTCGCGGCAAACCGGGGCACCCGCCACAGAAATGGATCAGTGGCGCAAAGCGGATTTGCAAGGCGAAATTGCTGCCATTACCGATTTGCCGGTATTTCTTATCAATGACGCGACAGCCGCATGTGCTGCCGAATTGCGGTTTGGTAAATCGGCAGGCCGCAAGGATTTCATCTATTTTTACATCGGAACATTTATTGGCGGCGGCGTAGTGCTGAAAGGCGGGCTTTATAATGGCCGCACCGGTTATGCCGGTTCTATTGGCGGCATGCCGGTTCCCGATGAACAAGGCGGTATTGTCCAGATCATCGACCGCACGTCGATCATCACACTTGAACGCATGCTTGAAGCGGCCGGACTTGACGCTTCGCCAATTTGGAACACGCCAGAAGTTTGGCCCGATTATGGCCAGCCAATTGATGAATGGATCGGAATTGTCAGCCGCAGTTTAGCCCAGGCCATTATTGCGTCGGTGTCGATCATAGACTTTGAATTTGCCATCATAGATGGTGGCCTGCCTCAACACATTCGCCAGCGCATTGTTGAGGCGACAAATCATGCGGTTTTAACGTTTGACTTGCAGGGCGTGCAATTGCCTTTAATCGAAGAGGGCACAATTGGCATCAACGCCAGAGCTCTTGGTGCAGCCAGCCTGCCTTTGATTGAACGTTTTTTGCTTGATCGCAACATGGCACTTGAGGGTGAGATTTAACATGCTGATTGGAATTCCTTCACTGCTTGGCCCGGATTTTCTGAGCGTGCTCCGTGCTATGGGGCATGGCGATGAAATCGCGTTGGTTGATGGCAACTACCCTGCCGCTGAACATGCGCGCAGGCTCATTCGTGCTGATGGCCATGATGTGATTTCTGTGCTTGATGCCGTGCTCAGCCTGATGCCAATTGATGATTTTGTGCCCGATGCAATGTTCCGCGCAGTTCCTGCGGCCGACCCCAAGCACATTGATCCGGTTCATGCTGATATGATTTCAGTGTGTGCAAAACGCGTGCCGGGAAAGTCTCTGATAGGACTTGAGGGCAATGAGTTTTATCCGCGTGTTAAAGCCGCTTATGCTGTTGTCGCCACAAGCGAAATGCGGTTGCACGGCAACATCATTTTGCGCAAAGGCATTATCCGGTTGTCATGAGCGGCTGAACGTAATTTAGTCGCATGCGGGTTTGCCTTGCTTTTTGCCGCACTTGGTCTTGATATGTGCGATCAAACCAAATCATGCTGGCAAAATGACAATACGCTTTATTCTCAACGATACTGAAATCACCCGCAGCAATTTTGCTCCGGATGAAACGCTGCTTGATTTTTTGCGCATTGAAGCCAGCCTCACCGGCACGAAAGAAGGCTGCAACGAGGGTGACTGCGGAGCTTGCACCGTGCTCATCGGGCGGCTCGCGGGCGAACAACTTGTCTATGAGGGTCTCAACGCTTGTATAAAATTTACCGGCACGTTGCACGGTTGCCATGTAGTAACTGTTGAGCATTTGTCGCCCGCTAATGGCAAACTGCACCCTGTTCAACAGGCACTTGTTGATCACCATGGGTCGCAATGCGGGTTTTGCACGCCGGGTTTTGTGATGTCACTTTATGGCATGTGGATGCAAAGCCCGAAACCAAGCGAAATAGATGTGGAACGCGCTTTGCAAGGCAATCTGTGCCGTTGCACCGGCTATCGCCCGATTGTGGATGCTGCTTTGGCCATTCAAGGCCAACCGCAAATGGACCCACTGATTGTGGAGCGGGCTAAGGTTGTTGCTAAGCTGAAAGCGCTGCAAACCAATGTGCGCATTGTGTCTGGCCAGTCAGATGCACCATTTATCATTCCGGCCAATGAGGATGATTTCGCAGCTGCTTTGATCGAACATCCCAACGCAACTATCGTCGCCGGTGCAACCGATGTCGGCCTCTGGGTTACCAAAGGCTTCCGCAAAATCACGCCGGTGATTTATATTGGCGGGCTGCAAGACTTGCAAAATATCAGTCATGAAAACGGGAACTTACGCATTGGTGCGGGCGTTTCCTACACCAAAGCACTCAGCGAACTTGAAAAACTGCACCCCGCTTTAGGTGAACTTTTGTGGCGCATTGGCGGAGATCAAGTACGCAATGCCGGAACAATCGGCGGCAATATTGCAGGCGGTTCTCCCATCGGTGACACACCGCCGCCTTTGATTGCACTCGGTGCAGTCGTGGAACTTCGCAAGGGTGATCGCATCAGGCAAATGCCGCTCGATGAGTTTTTTATCGCCTATGGTAAGCAAGCGCGGGAGCAAAGCGAGTTTGTGCGTGCGGTGGTTATTCCAGCACCAAAATCGGATGCATTGTTTGCAGCTTACAAAATCTCCAAACGCCGCGATGAAGATATTTCAGCCTTGCTCGGCGCGTTTCATATTGAAGTTGCGAGCGGCGTTGTTGAAAGCGCCCGCATCTGCTTTGGCGGCATGGCAGGCACACCGAAACGTGCTTCAAACGTTGAAACGGCACTGATTGGTAAGCCATTGAATGAGGCCACAATCAACGCCGCTATGCCGGCCTTTGCATTAGATTTTCAGCCGCTCACTGACATGCGCGCTACTGCCAACTACCGTTTGATGGTCGCCAAAAATTTGCTGAAACGTTTCTACTGCGAGAACTCTGGTGATGCTGACCCCATCCGTTTGGAAACTCACCATGCGGCATGAACCAATAAATTCCACTGAAACCAAAGGGGCGGTTCACACCTCCGTCGAGCATGATTCAGCTGCGCGCCATGTCTCTGGGCGCGCTGAATATATTGACGATATCGCTGAACCCAAAGGCACGCTTCATGCATATGTCGGCCTTTCATCCATTGCGCATGGCACCATTAGATCTATTGATCTTAGTGCCGTCCGCGCGGCTTCTGGCGTCGTTGACGTAATGCTTGCCAAAGACATCGCGCATAATGATATCTCGCCGACCGGCAAAAATGATGAGCCGATTTTGGCGGACGGCATCGTCAAGTTTTATGGCCAGCCCATTTTTGCGGTGCTCGCCAAAACGCGGTTAGAGGCCCGCCACGCGGCAAGGCTCGCAAAAATCACCTATGAAAACTTGCCGCACAACATCGATGTTCTAGACGCTGCCGCAACTGATCTTGTGACCGAGCCTCTGAAACTTCAGCGCGGCAATCCGGAAGTTGCGCTTCCAAAATCCAAACACCGCATCATCAATGAGATGCGCATTGGCGGGCAGGATCACTTCTATTTGGAAGGCCATATTGCGCTCGCCATTCCGGGTGAAAACCATGAAATGGTGGTATGGTCATCTACGCAGCATCCGTCAGAAGTGCAGCATATGGTGGCCCATGTTTTGGGTGCAGGCTCAAGTGATATTGAAGTTAGAGTTAGGCGTATGGGCGGCGGCTTTGGCGGCAAAGAAACCCAATCCAATCAGTTTGCTGTGCTGGCTGCTTTGTTTGCCCGCAAACACGGCAAGGCCGTCAAGCTGCGCCTCGACCGCGACGACGATATGGAAATAACCGGCAAGCGCCATGATTTCCATGTGGCCTATGACGTTGGCTTCAATGATCGCGGCGTCATCGAAGCACTGGATATGGTCTATGCCGCGCGTGCCGGATTCTCATCTGATCTGTCCGGCCCGGTGACTGACCGCGCTTTGTTTCACGCCGATAATTGTTACTATATTCCTGAAGTGCGCCTCCGCTCAGAGCCGCGCCGCACCAACACGGTGTCAAACACGGCGTTCCGTGGGTTCGGTGGCCCGCAAGGCATGGTCGGCGGCGAGCGCGTGATCGAAGAGATCGCTTATGCGCTTAGCCTTGACACGCTCGAAGTGCGCCGCCGTAATTTTTATGGCCAAAAAACCCGGAACGTCACACCTTACCACCAGACAGTGACCGATAATATCATCGCCAAATTGGTCGATGAGTTAGAGGCTGGTTGCGATTATCAACAGCGCCGCGAGGCTGTGAAAGCGTTTAACGCGCAAAGCAAAATTCTCAAAAAAGGCATTGCGCTGACGCCGGTCAAGTTCGGCATTTCATTCACGGCAACCTGGTATAACCAAGCCGGTGCGCTGATCCACGTCTATTCAGATGGTACTGTGCATCTAAACCATGGCGGCACCGAAATGGGGCAGGGGCTGCACACCAAAATTGCGCAAGTTGTGGCCGATGAATTTCAAATCGATTTAGATAAAGTTCGCATCACCGCAACCACAACTGGTAAAGTGCCGAACACATCTGCCACTGCTGCGTCGTCTGGTACTGATCTCAATGCCATGGCAGCAACCGACGCCTGTAACCAAATCAAAGCGCGGCTGATTGATTTTGCAACTGAGAATTTCGGCGTAACAAAAGCCGAAATCGCATTTACCGCCGGGCATGTGCGCGTCGGCAACCAGTTGATCGCGTTCGTGGACTTCATCAAACTAGCCTATATGGCACGCGTGCATTTATCGGCTGCGGGCTTTTACAAAACCCCCAAAGTGCACTGGGACCGCAAAAACGGCACGGGCCGACCGTTCTATTATTTTGCCTATGGTGCAGCATGCTCTGAAGTCACGATTGATACGCTGACCGGCGAATACCGTGTCGAACGCAGCGATTTACAGCATGATGTCGGGCGCTCGCTGAACCCGGCTCTGGATATTGGCCAGATTGAAGGCGCGTTCATTCAGGGCATGGGCTGGCTCACTACCGAGGAGCTATGGTGGGATGATAAAGGCCGCCTTCGCACCCATGCGCCATCCACCTATAAAATCCCGCTCGCGTCAGATCGCCCGCGTGTATTCAATACCAAACTGGTCGATTGGTCGACAAATAAAGAGCGGGCAATCCGGCGTTCCAAAGCTGTTGGCGAGCCGCCTTTCATGCTGGCGATCTCGGTGTTTGAAGCGCTGTCGATG
>JANMFT010000354.1:0-8371 GCA_031374255.1 Limoniibacter sp.
TCTGTCGAACACGGCATCGGCGCTTGGCCGCCGGGTGACTTTGCGTCTGCCATGCTTAAAGGTGTCTCGCCGGAAGGTTCGCACTATTATCCTGCGTTTCCTTATGGCTCCTATATCCGAATGACAGACCAAGACATCAGCGATCTTTACGCCTTCATGAAAACACTGCCCGCCAGCGATAATATACCGGCGGAAAACAAGTTGACATTTCCATTTAACATACGCGCTGCCGTAGGCGGGTGGAAGTTGTTGTTTTTAAACGATAATACTCGTGTGACTGTCGACACCAGCAACGCCGTTCTGGCGCGCGGACAATATCTTGTCGAAGGCCCCGGCCATTGCGGAGAGTGCCATACACCCCGCAATTTGATCGGCGGGTTTAAGTCCGCTGCTTGGCTGTCAGGCGCACCTAACCCGGACGGCGAAGGCAAAATCCCCAACATAACGCCCGAAGCAAAAGACGCTGGCGCATGGAGCGCAGAAGAGTTTGTTGCCTATTTTGAAACCGGTTTTACACCGGAATTTGATAGCGTCGGCGGCTCTATGGTGAGCGTTCAGAAAAATCTGTCCAAATTACCGAAAACCGATCTTGAGGCCATTGCTGCTTATTTGAAGGCAATACCCGCACGGGATAATGGCGCTTAGCTTGAGGCGTTGCGCTCAATCACCATATTCTTTGGTATGGCTCCGCCATTTGCCAAATCGTCCGTCACTTGATCTGCCCACCTAAACCCGCCAATTGCGGAGCCTTTGATTTTGTCGAAAACGTTGTCGGTAATCACAGCTTTGCCGGTGCCTTCAACAACGCTGATTTGAACGCCGGTCGCAGCTTGGCGCACCACATTACCGGTGATGACGATGTTGCGCATAAACTCGCCCCAGCCAACAAGAAACGCAGCCTTAGGTGCGTTTTCGATGGTGTTGCCGCTGGCTGTAGTGTCAGCTTCCAGCGCGATGCCATAGCCAAAGCCGGCGACCTCAGCGGGGTAAGGCCCTTCGGTTTTAAGATTGCGGACAATATTGCCTTGCACAGTGGCTAGCCTGCCGCCCTCATTGAAATTGACAACCGAAATACCGTTGGCTGCGCCATCGACAACATTGCCGTTGATTACCGCGCCTTCAAACTTGAACTCGGCGTAAATGCCGGTCTCACCAGAGTTCAGGCACTGGTTACCAAGGATTTGCACATTGGATGCCGAATTGGCACGGATAGCTGAAAAGGCACAATCTGAGACAGTGTTATAGGCAATCATTACATTATTGGCTTGGTAAGCGTTGATACCGTTGCCCCATTGGCCGGTTCCGCCATTGGTGGAACCTATGCGCGACACGCGGTTGTTCAAAACTTGCGTTGCATCATCGCCGATTTCAAACCTGTGCACCCAAATGCCGCCGTTTGAACAATCGCTAATAGTGTTGCCCGCGATCCGCATGCCCTTTGCGCCAACCGAATATAGCGCGGCCTCAACGGCATTGGTCATGGTGCAGTTTTCAACCGCGCCGCTGCAATTTTCGAGGTAAATACCGTGACGTGGCGAACTGGTAATTTCAGAGTTTGTAATGCGCACATCCCCGCAGTTTCGGATGTCGAACAGAGCTTGAATTTCCTGAACCAGCGGCATGGAGCGGCCGTCAATCGTTATCCCGTCAAGTTCGATCACTTCGCTCGAATTGGTAGCGATAAAGAAATCGCCACCCGAGAAAATAAGCCGCGTTGCGCCTTTGACCCCTGCCAAACGGACGCGCGCGGGCAATGTGATATTGCCAAGCAGATAATCACCCGCCGGCAAATAAATTGCCTGATCTGTGTCAGACGCATTGTTGAGCATGTCTTGGAAGATACGGCTTTGCTCATCAAACGCTCCCGGCAATAATCCGGCTTCCACGGCGTTGAGTGATCCGCGCATTTTTGCGTCTTGAAGGGCAGCGCTTGCAGCAAAGGCCTTTGCCGTGAACGCAGCGCCAGCTGTTCCGGCCAAAGCTGACAAAAATATGCGGCGGTTGATCACAAGCCAGTCTCCAGCAGATTGCCAGAGCATAATTCAGCTAAGTTACCAAAAAGCCTATGGGTTTAAAGCCGCCGCTCAATCAACCTGTCGATTAGTGCCTCAGCGGCATCCGGAATAACAGTTCCCGGCAAAAACACTGCATCAGCACCCATTGCATAAAGCTTCGGGACGTCATCGGGCGGGATAACGCCTCCGACTACAATTAAACAATCGTTCAATTTTAGTTTTGTTAGCGCCTGTTTCAGCTCAGGTACCAAAGTCAAATGCCCTGCCGCCAATGATGATGCGCCTACAATGTCGCAACTTTCATCAAGTGCCATTTTGGCAACTTCGTCAGGACTTTGAAACAACACACCCACCACCACATCAAAACCCAAATCGGCAAAGGCCGTGGCAATAACTTTTTGGCCGCGGTCATGGCCATCCTGCCCCATTTTTGAAACCAGCAATTTGGGTTTTGCGCCGGTGGCTTTCTCGAATTTTGTGATTTTTTCGACAATCCGGTCAACCGCCGGATTTTCACCCAGTGCTTTCCGGTAAACGCCGGAAATGGTTTTGACAGTTGCCGTATGGCGGCCAAACACCCGTTCAAGCGCTAATGACATTTCACCAACTGTAGCCCCTGCGCGGGCAGCTTTAATGCTAAAATCCAGCATATTACCGTTGCCGCTGCGGGCACAATCCTCAAGTGCGCTGAGTGCTGATTCAACCGCACCGGTGTTTCGCGTGCCTTTGAGCTCTTGGAGTTTCGACAATTGCCTCGCGCGCACTTCGGCATTGTCGATTTTCAAAACTTCGATTGGCGCTTCGTTTTCAAGCGCTTGGCTGTTGACGCCAATCAATGCCTGCTCACCGCCATCAATGCGGGCCTGAGTTCGGGCAGCGGCTTCTTCGATGCGCATTTTTGGCACACCTGCCTCAATGGCTTTTGCCATGCCGCCGAGCGTTTCCACTTCATCAATATGCGCCATTGCGCGGGTCGCCAGATCACGCGTCAAACGTTCCACATAATGCGAGCCGCCAAACAGATCGATCATCCGCGTGATGCCGCTTTCATGCTGCAACACCAACTGAGTATTGCGGGCAATACGTGCGGAATGGTCGGTCGGTAGCGCAAGCGCCTCATCAAATGAATTGGTGTGCAATGACTGTGTGCCACCGAGCACAGCAGCCATTGCCTCAATCATGGTGCGGGTGATGTTATTCATCGGGTCCTGGGCGGTGAGCGACCAGCCCGACGTTTGCGTATGCGCGCGCAACATCAATGATTTCACATCTTTGGGGGCAAACAACCTTTGCATCAGGCTCGCCCACATCAACCTTGCAGCACGCTGCTTGGCAATTTCCATGAAGAAATTCGTACCGGCATTCCAAAAGAACGACAAACGCGGCGCAAAAGCATCGACATCCAAACCGGCAGCAAGTCCCGCCCGCACATATTCAATGCCGTCCGCAATCGTATATGCGAGCTCCAGATCAACCGTCGCGCCTGCCTCTTGTATATGATAGCCGGAAATCGAAATTGAATTGAATTTCGGCATGCGTTTTGAGGTGTAACTAAAGATATCAGACGTTATCCGCATGGAGGGCTGCGGCGGATAAATATAGGTGTTGCGCACCATGAACTCTTTTAAAATATCGTTCTGAATGGTTCCGGCAAGTTTGTCCTCCGATACGCCCTGTTCTTCGGCGGCAACAATGTAGAGTGCCATAATGGGTAGCACCGCGCCGTTCATGGTCATCGAAACGGTTATGTCATCAAGCGGGATACCATCGAATAATTGGCGCATATCGTAGATGCTGTCGATCGCAACACCTGCCATGCCGACATCACCGGCCACACGTGGATGGTCAGAATCATAACCTCTGTGTGTCGCCAAATCGAACGCAATCGATAGGCCTTTTTGACCTGCCGCCAGATTGCGCCGGTAAAACGCATTGGAGGCTTCAGCGGTTGAAAATCCTGAATATTGCCGGATTGTCCACGGTTTTTGTACATACATGGTCGGGTATGGCCCGCGCAAAAACGGGGCGAAACCGGGCATGGAATTTATGTGGGGAAGTTCTGCTACATCGACTTCGGTGTAAACTTGTTTGATCGTTATGCCTTCAGGTGTCTCAAAAACACTTGCCGGTTTGGGCAGCATTGCGACCGGATTCTGCCAAGCGATTTGTGTGAAATCCGGTATCATTTCAAACTACCAAATGTATCAACCGACCACATCGGTAAAGACTCACAAAATACTTTTGATGGAAACTCAGTCGCCACTTTTGGATATTCAAGCACAGGAACAGCACGCTCATTTTCCAACTGAAACGTATTGACGCCGATGATTTTGGTATTGCGCATTTCTGTCTCACGGAAAACTTGCGCCGTTAAAACGCGCCTTTGAAACGCACCAGAGTGAAGTGAGGCCAGAGGGCCGCCTTCGCCCTCGATTTTCCGAAACTCTGTCCATGCAGCTTCACACAATGCGCCAGTCAAGGCTTCCAAACTGCCCGAACCAGCTGCCACATCCGTCACTTGGCCAAGGTGGCTTTCATCACGTGCAATTAAATGCTGCATACGTGAAATGCGGCGCGCCCCAGAGTCTGGCAAACCCATCGAAATTGTATGCGGCAAAATGGAAATGCTGTCAGCGCCACCCAAAGCAGCAGCGGCAAGCGCAATGGTATTGCGCAGAATATTGGTTTCCGGATCGCGGGTTGCCATTAAACGCTTTGCTGTTTCAGCGTGGATTTTGACCGGCTGTTTAAGTGTTGCTCCGCAAGCTTCCAGCACACGGGCCCACAATAATCGCAGGCTCCGGAACTTCGCAATTGTCAATGCCAAGTCTTGATCCGCGCAGAGCGCAAAACCAATAGAAGGCGCTATATTGCCTGCCGGTTGACGCGCTTCCTCAGCCATCCGCAAATGACCGACGGCAACACTTAAAGCAAACCCCAATTCCTGCGCCGCTGTACCACCCGCATTGTGGACAGGTCTTGCATCTGCCTCAAGCAAAATGCCGGGCAAACCAGACGCGAAAAAACCGGTCAGTGATTGCGGCAACGAGGCTTTCAAAGCCTCAAAACTCATTGCCAAGCGTCCCGATGAGGCAAAAATTGACGCCGTGTCTATGCCCGCTGCCAAACGCAATTTTCGCGGATTGGGTTTATTGTATTGAATAAATTGAAACATCCATTCAGCGCTTTTTCGAATGGAAGGATGGGCATCAATCCGCAAGGCCGTCGTTTCTAGATCAATACCATCAAGCACTTGAAACAGTGCTTCCTTGGTTGCGGGCAAGCCGCGCCCAAACGCGTTGTTTGCGCCTTCAAAAACCAAGGCCAAACCATCTGCACCGCCCTTAGTATCAACCTTTGCTTGAACTGCAGCGCGGGCCACATCAGGGTCATCGACACGTTGGAAAGCCAGCCAGTTTGGGCGGTCCATTGCTATTGGTTGATGCCCTTCAGCGCGAGCCACCAAAGGCTGGATGTTCAGGCCTTCGATGGCAGAATGCAGCGCTTGAACATTATCAATCTTGGCAGCTTTCACAGCTGCAACCTGCCAATCACCAAAATTGGCTTGCGGAAACGCTTCACTTAAAATCGAAGGATCAAGCCCCAAAACTATTTTCCCCGAAGCGCGAACCAACGCGCAACTCATTCATTTTACACAAATTGTGACAGGCCCGGAATGGAACCCACCAATTGGTCAATCGTAGAGCTGCCTGCTTTTTCCTTGGCAAAGCCAATAGTTTCTTTTGCAACGCCGGTGAGATCACCCATACCAAGACCGAGGCCCATCAGCTTTTGGCCAAGACCCATTACGCCGCCGCCCATGAACCCGCCACCGATTTCGTTGGCATATTGACCGGCCAAATCAGCTGCACCGGGAAACTTGCCCATCATATCGGCAACAGCACCGGCATCACCCTCTTTTTGCAGAAACGCTAATATCAAGCCAACCGCCGATTGAGCTGTATCAGCTTCAATACCAACTGATGATGTGATGCGGGAAATCAGTTCTTCCATAGAAATCTCCATAATGTTGCGATGACTGATAGTGTGCTTCAACGCCGCGATCAAGCATTAGACTGATTGAGTGTTGAGGCGATGACGCCTATAAGGCACGCAATTAAAACCCAGGGAACGGGCTGCGCGCTCCGTAAACCACATGTCAGACGAAACAATTTTTATTGGAGCGAGCCGTACCAATGATGATCTATATCAGCGCCCTGAAACGTTGCTGCTAAAATATGGCAACCGGCACGGACTTGTAACCGGCGCAACCGGTACAGGCAAAACGGTAACCCTGCAGATTCTAGCCGAAGGCTTTTCCAACCAGGGCGTGCCGGTTTTTTGTGCCGACGCCAAAGGTGACCTGTCAGGTATTGCGGCAATTGGCGAATTTAAAGACTTTCTGACCAAACGCGCTGAGCAGGTCAAACTTGATCCTTACAACTATCAAGAATTTCCAGTGATTTTCTGGGATTTGTTTGGAACAAAGGGCCACCCGATCCGCGCCACGGTTTCTGAAATGGGTCCGTTACTGCTATCGCGCATTATGAACCTGTCTGAAGCGCAGGAAGGCGTGATGAACATCGCCTTTAAAATCGCCGATGAAGAAGGCCTACTGCTGCTCGACCTCAAAGATCTACAATCCTTGCTTTTGAATCTGGCCGAGCGCTCCGAGGAAATTTCAGCCCGTTATGGCAACGTCAACCGCCAGTCCGTCGGCTCTATTCAGCGCTCATTGCTGGTTTTGGAAACTCAGGGCGGCGCGAATTTCTTCGGTGAACCCGCGCTCGATTTAAAAGACATAATGCGCACCACGCCAGACGGGCGCGGCGCAATAAGCGTTTTGGCGGCTGATAAACTGATGATGAGCCCTCGCCTTTATGCGACGTTTTTGCTTTGGTTGATGTCGGAACTGTTTGAGCAGTTGCCGGAAGTGGGCGACGTCGAAAAACCCAAATTGGTGTTCTTTTTTGATGAGGCGCACTTGTTGTTTAACGATGCACCGCCGGTCTTGGTGCAACGTATTGAGCAGGTCGTGAGGCTGATCCGCTCGAAAGGGGTGGGGATTTATTTTATCACGCAATCGCCAATTGATGTTCCGGATACGATTTTGGCTCAGCTCGGCAACCGGTTTCAGCATGCCCTACGGGTTTTCACCCCGCGTGAAGAAAAAGCGGTTAAAACCGCTGCTGACACATTTCGGCCCAACCCCGATTTTTCCTGCTTTGAAGCAATCACCAAACTTGGTACCGGCGAGGCCTTGGTCTCAACTTTGGAAGCTAAGGGTATTCCGTCGATGGTGCAGCGGACATTGATTCGCCCGCCAGCATCGCGTTTGGGCCCGATAACCGAAAGCGAACGCGCCGCACTGATTAAACAGTCACCTGTTGCTGGCCAATATGACGAGACCGTAGACCGCGATTCTGCTTATGAAATGCTCACCAAACGCGGCGCAGAAAACGCTAAAGCTGCCGAGCGCCAGCAAGCTGATAATATCGCAGCCAAACAGCAAGCTGCAGAAGAAAAGCAGGCAATGCGGGAAACAAGATCTTCCGGCGGATCTTCCGGACGTCAAACCGTCGTTGAAACCGCAATGAAATCGGTAGTGCGCTCGGTCACAAGTTCGGTCGGCCGCCAAGTCGGCGCCGCTATAGTTCGCGGAATTTTGGGCAGTTTTTTGAGACGGTAGATTGTCATTTTAATTTACTGTCATTCCCGCGAAGGCGGGAATCCAGCTAGACAATTTTCGACATGTTTGGACTAGCTGGATCCCCGCCTTCGCGGGGATGACAGTCAATAGATTTGTGATCCACAAAAACTAAATCACAACGACCTTCATACCGCCGCGCACGCGCGCATAAAGATCAATAACGTCTTGGTTGATCAAACGCACACAACCTGATGACGCGTTTGTGCCAATCGATTTCCATTCGGGCGAGCCATGCAAGCGGAAGCCAGTATCCACTCCGCCGTCAAACAAATACATGGCACGGGCGCCAAGCGGGTTTTCAAGACCGGGGTCTTGGCCGCCATTTTCAGCGGAGTATTTTTCTAATTCAGGCTTACGGGCAATCATTTCCTCTGGCGGTGTCCAACGCGGCCATTCACGTTTCCATTGCATCACCGCATCGCCGGACCATTCAAAGCCTTCACGACCAACACCAACCCCATAACGCACTGCTTGGCCATCACCGTAAACCACATACAAATGGCGTGCGCCGGTATCGACGACAATCGTGCCTTCAGGATAACCTGTGTAATTATCAACGATCTGTCGGCGGAATTGTTCAGGAATGCTGTTGTAGGGGATTGCGGGAAGTTTAAAGCCGCCATCCGTCATTGCACCATACATTGCC
>JANMFT010000376.1:0-3189 GCA_031374255.1 Limoniibacter sp.
GAACTGTTTTGCCAGCGGGTTTGATGCGCCTTTTTTGGTGATGCCGGCCACCTCAATTTGCAAATAATGGCCTTCCGCAAACGCCGCAGCTTGGTAGCGATTTTTGCCCTCGGCAATCATATGGTAAGCGGGCGACGTGGTGTAAGACAGCACCATTGGCGCCTCGCCAGATGTGAAAAGACTATAGGCCTCGCTCCAGCCCGGTGTCACTGTCAACACGCGTTTTGAGAGTTTGGCCCACGCCTCCGGCGCTTTATCACCATAAACTTGCTTGACCCAGAGCAAGAGGCCCAGCCCCGGCGTGGATGTCCTCGGGTCTTGAATGACAATCTTATCGTCGGGGTTGCCATCGACCAATTCTGCGAGGCTTTTTGGCGGGGTTTTGAGTGTCTCAGTGTCATACACCACAGCAAACCAGCCGAAATCATAGGGCAAAAAGTTTGTGTCACTCCACCCGCCCGGAACGTTCTTGGCAACCGCCCCGTCAATGCCATGAGGGGAAAACAGTCCGGTTGCGGCAGCTTCGCTTGTAAGGTTAGTATCAAGGCCGAGCACGATCTCAGCTTCGGTATTTTCACCCTCGATTTGAACGCGGTTGAGCAGCGCCACGCCGTCAGCGACTGAAACAAATTTGAGGTCACATTTGCATGATGCTTCAAACGATTTTTCGATAGCAGGGCCGGGGCCCCAATCAGCGGTAAAGCTTTCATAGGTATAAATCGTCAAAGTCTCGGCACTCATGGCAAGCTGCGGGTTTGCAGCCAAAACAAGAGTTACGAGAGACAGGTATTTCAGGAGTATCGACTTCATTTCAGTCTCCAAAAAATGCCGCCTCAGCGCAAGATTGGAGAAAGTTGGCCAGAACAAGAAACCGCCGCCTTCACCCCTAATCCCTACGCCGGTACGAACCGGATCAGGTTATGCGGGTTGAAGCTGCGCGCCTCTCTCAGCCGGATTCACACCGGCACCCCGTTAGAGCAGTTCTAAGTTAGAATATGCGGGCGCTTCGTGCAAGCAAGAGTTTCAACTCATCGCCGCATAACCATTCTTCATGGTGAGGAGGCTCAAAGAGCCGTCTCGAACCACGAAGAATGTATGTGGATGCTTTCCTCCGTCCTTCGAGACGCGCCCAAAAGCGCTCCTCAGGATGAAGGAAACTATAGATCGCGACGCACTTTTTGCAGTTTGACGCGGCAAGCGCAGTCGCTTATGCGCCGCATATGAATTTCAATCCCTTCACAATTCTGCTCGGCGGTGCATGCGTGGCCACGCCGCGTTTGCTGGCACAAGTCAAAAACACGCGCGTCATTGCGGCCGATGGCGGGATGGCGCATGCCAAAAAGCTGGATCTTAAGCCGGAACTCTGGGTCGGTGATTTTGATTCTACGTCGCTTGAACTTGGAGCTGAGTATGCGCATATCCCCCGCCAGCAATTTGATGCGGCCAAAGCCAAAAGCGATGGTGAGTTGGCTATTGAAGCGGCTGTTTCACGTGGAGCAAACGCGCTGGTACTTGTTGGCGCTTTGGGCGGCGCACGCAGCGACCACCAGATGATGATCCTCACCAATGCAATGTCTTTGGCGGAACAAAATGTGCCTGTGATCCTGACCAGTGGCGCTGAAGAGGCATGCGTTGTTTTGCCGGGTGAAATGCGGGTTGACCTTCCACGGGGCACGGTATTTTCAGTAATCGGTCTTACCGATTTGGGAGGCCTTACAATCGACGGCGCGCGCTGGCCGCTGACGGATTGCGACGTGCCGTTTGGCTCAACGCTGACGCTTTCCAATGAAGCCTTGGGGCCGGTAGGCATTTCTCTGCGCAGCGGCAAGGCTGTGATGTTTTCTAACTTTGGAACAAATCTCTAATGCCTCCTATTTTGAAACTTGATCAAATTGGCCTGACATTTGGCGGCACGCCGCTGCTGGAAAGTGCGGATTTGTCTGTCGAACCCGGCGAACGCATGGCGCTTGTCGGCAGGAATGGCTCCGGCAAATCGACACTGTTAAAAATCGCCGCCGGCTTCGTGGAACCCCAGGATGGTGCAATTTTCCGCCAGCCGGGAACGATCGTATCTTATTTGGCGCAAGACCCGGATTTCAGCCATCATGCCACCGTGGAAGAAGCGGCGCTGCACGGCCTTAATCACCCGGATGATATCAACCGTGCTTTGATATTGGTCGACACGCTCGGCCTGATGCGCGATGCCAGCCCGAAATCCTTGTCCGGCGGAGAATCGCGGCGGCTCGCAATCACGCGGGCATTGGCTGTCGACCCTGATATTTTGCTGCTCGATGAGCCGACCAACCATTTGGATTTGCCAACGATTGAATGGTTTGAGGGGGAACTCGCCCGTGGCCGCGCCGCTGTTATCACCATCAGCCATGACCGCCGGTTTTTGGAAAATGTGTCGCGCAAAGTCTTGTGGCTGGAGCGCGGCCAAACCCGCGTTCTGAACAAAGGCTTTGCTGCCTTTGAAGGCTGGCGCGACACTGTGTTTGAAGAAGAAGAGCTCGAAGCCCATAAGCTCGCCCGCAAGATCGTCGCCGAGGAACACTGGGTGCGCTACGGCGTTTCGGCGCGGCGCAAACGCAATATGCGGCGTTTAGGCGAATTGGGCACGATGCGACAGGAACTGGCCGAGCGCCGGAGACCTGAAGGTACAGTATCGATTGCGTCCAGTGATGCCATTGCATCAGGCAAAATGGTGATTGAAGCCAAAAACATCGCCAAAGCCTATGAGGGTCGCGAGATTGTTTCCGGCTTTTCAATGCGGGTTTTGCGCGGTGATCGGATTGGAATTGCGGGAGCCAATGGCGCTGGCAAAACCACACTGTTGAAAATGCTGATCGGCGCGTTGGAGCCGGATTCCGGTATGCATCGTATGGGCGCAAATCTCACGGTCGGCACGCTTGACCAGAACCGCGATGCGCTCGACCCCAACCGCACATTGGCTGACTATCTGACTGACGGGCGCGGTGAGAGTTTAGTAATCAATGGCGAACAGCGCCATGTGACAGCCTATATGAAAGATTTTCTGTTCAGGCCCGAACAGGCGCGCACGCCGATTTCGGTGCTATCGGGCGGTGAGAAAGCACGGCTGTTGCTGGCACGCACTTTGGCGCAACCGGTGAACCTGCTGGTACTTGATGAGCCGACTAATGATTTGGATTTGGAAACGCTGGATTTGCT